>CAYXFI010000003.1:0-38617 GCA_964464205.1 uncultured Cytophagia bacterium | reverse complement strand
TGAAAGTACTGGCTCCGAAGCCGGACTACCGATTCCGCTTCGGCGACAGCATTCTGGTCTTGGGAAGCAAGGAAGCCGTTGACCGGATTCGGGATTGAGGAAGCAAAGCGGTCCATTCAGGCGAGGGACGGACAGAGAAGCTACTGACGGCTGGAGTGGAGAAGGCTGGCAGTCGCGACGTTCGGGGCAAGTGTGCCTGCCAGTCCAAATGCGAAGAGCCAGACCCGTCTGGGTCTGGCTCTTTTTCGTCGTGCCGAGGGGGGGATTCGAACCCCCACGGGCGTAAAGCCCACTGCGCCCTGAACGCAGCGCGTCTACCAGTTCCACCACCTCGGCGAACTCGTTCAAATTTACCCCCCGACCCCGAAAAAGTCAAGTTCAAAAACGCGCTCTCCTCGCCCCCTCGCTGGCTTGTGCCCAAGTCTCTGAGGCTGTACAGCCCGGCATCGGATGCGCCAGTCATTGGAACGCACACGAGCGTCGCCACGATCCACCGGTTGGCACAAGTGTGCCGTCCACTTGAGAAATACGAGCGGCACAGGCGCCGCAGCCTACGACGCGCCGCCGGGAGGCACTGTTTCCGGCCCCATCCGCCGGCTAGCTCGGTATCGCGCCCCGACTCCCAGCCGCTGCGAAACGCTGAGAACGCGAGTCTGGCCGCGGAATACCCTCGAGTCCGTAGATCCAACCCATCGCCGGCGACGAGCCGGAAGCTCCCGTCAACTGTCCACCGACGGAAGGGCCGTCCCGTACTCACTGAGCAGTGTCGTCCCGAAGTTGGTCCGCTGCGCGGCGGGCCTGCGCTCCCAGCGGATTGGCAAGCCCGTGAGTGTTCCTGTCTCAGTCCCGAGCTCGATCTATTGCCCGGCCGTGTCGGTCCCCGTCTCGCCCGGCAGGAAACCCGCGGTCACCAAACTGGCGCGGAGCTTCTCCTCCGACTGCACGCCCACTTGGCGCGACAGCTCGTTCCCTTCGGCGTCGAACAGGATGAGGGTGGGTACCTGTTGAATCTTGTACTTGCGCCCGAGGTACCCCAGGTCACGCAGATCTACCAGGACGGGCTCAAATCCTACCGAGGAGTCCGCCGCGACACTCTGCATGCTGGTCCACAGGTCCATTGTGTTTTGGTAGCCGCTCACAGCGAACACTGCGGCGACGGGTTTCCCGTGGGCCAGGGCGTCGCGCACGGGATTCTCCAGCGCGGCGTCCCACTTGGCAATCACCTGCTCGTTGCGCCAGATCTGGGCGTGATTGCGGAGAGTATCGATGTAAGCGTTGATGGTCTGTTGCTGCTTGGCCTGTTTGAGGTAAGCCTGGATCATCGGGGCGATCTCCCCGAAGGCCCGGCCTCCCATCTGGTCCTGATGTTCGTAGTAGAATTGTCTGGCCTCCTCCAAGCTCACCGACACGGTATCGGCCACGCTGCGCACCAGTTGATTCATCTTCTTGAACCACGCCGGGTTCATTGTCTTCGCGGTGTCGCTCTGCATGGCCACCTCGGCGGAGTCCAGCGGCCCGTACTGCTTCTCAGCTTCCTGACGCACCACCTCGCGCACGATCAGTTCTTCAAGGAAGGCCTCTTTGTCCTTGGTGAACTGTTCCCTCTGCTGAGGGGGTACCTTGGCGAGCTCCGCATCGAACTGTTCCTGGGTGATCTCCACGTCGCCCACACGCGCGAGCACTTTCTCGTCGCTCTTGCTGCAACCCGCCACAAGAGCGGCCGCTACGAACAGCAGGAGAAGCTTTTTCATCTTGGGTCCTCTTGGTTCTTCAAACGGCCTTATGGGGATTTGCACGATGCGGATAAGCCTGGCAGGAAACGCGTGGGGAGGGAAAGCGACGCGAGCTACCAAACTTACCACGGGCCAATGTAACCAATCGTTCTGGCAGATGCAACCGATTCCTGCCTCGAAACGAGCCCGCAGTGCGAGGAACGTCCAATTTCGAGCGCTGTTGGAGCCAGACTCACCGAAACAGCGTGCCCCGGCCGATCGCAGAGAGTAGATACGTGCAGCCCAACAGGACCAAGACCACAGCCCAGGCGACCAGGAAGCCGAGGAGATCGGTCCGGTGGGTTCGCCAGGAAATCTTACGTCCCAGGGGGATGTCGGCCAGCACCAGCCGGTCGGCGCTGGTGGAGCGAGGCGCCCTGCCGCTGTACACCACACCGACGCCGGACTTGCTCAGTTCTTCCTCGCTGCCCACCGGCGCGGCGATGGTGGCGTAGAATGCCCGAAGTCTTTCCTCAGGTTCCGGACGAGTGAGGAGGCTACCTAGTACCAGGGCCAGGATCCCTGCGGGCAAGTACAGCGCAATCTGGACCGCCAGCCCGTAGCCGCCGTGGATCTCGAGGTAGAAGGCCACGGCCGCTGCCACCAGTGCGCTCGCCCATGCCCCGGTGCGATTGGCCCGGGGCCACAACAAACCACCCCAGAAGGCGATTCCCAGAAAGGCCGTCACCTTCCAGAAGTACTCCAGCATCGAGACGACGCTTGGGAAGACGAGGGCGAAGAGCACCCCGCCGAGGGCGAGGAAAATCCCGGCCACACGGCCCACCGTCAGATAGTGCTTCTCCGTCCTGCGTTTGACCAGGAATTTCCGGTACAGATTGTGCGTGAATAGTCCCGATCCCGCCACGGTGATGGAATCGCACGTGGACATCACCGCCGCAAAGACGGCCGCCAGCATGAGGCCTACCAGACCTGTGGGGAGCAAATTCCTCGCGATGTGGCCGAAGGCCAGCTCCCGATGCGAGAGACCCGGGTAGAGGGCGATGGCGTAGAGCCCCGTGAGTGCCCAGCCGAGGGTGCAGAGCCGCTTCAGAAAGTTCCCGTACGTGAGGCCAACGCGGGCGTCCAGCTCATTCCGGCCCGCCCCTCCGAGGGCCAGCGAATGGGGTTGCACCGGCACCCCGATCAGGGCATTGATCACGACCGTCACCACGTAGAAGAGGGTCACCTCCCGGGGTGCCACCAGGCTGAACATTTCCGGACCGATTTCGCTCTGCAGTGCGTGCAACCCGCCAAGTTTGGCGTAGGCCAAAGGAAGGATGAGGAACGACAGCAGGATGATGAAGAACCCCTGGATGAAGTCGGTGACGACGGCCGCTACCAGTCCGCCCGCGAAGGAGTACAGTGTGAACAGCAGGGCCGTCACGATGACGACGTCCTGCATCGGCAGGCAACCGCCCGTAAGGCCCTCTACCGTGCGACCCATTCCCTGGAGCATCAGGCCCATTTGCAGCATGAGCACCAGCATGCTCACGAGAGCGTAGAAGACTTCCAGCGAAGTGCCGTACCGTTGCGCGAAGAAGTCTCCCATGGTGAGGTAGCGGAAGCGCCGGAAGATCGGGGCGATGAGCCAGTAGAAGGGGGTGGCGAACAGCCACAGCCACTGGTACCAGATACCCGCCAGGCCGATCTCGTAGGCCGCGCCAGTGACCGCCACCGGCTGGTCGGTGTGGGTTCCTGTGCCGAAGGAGTGCATCACCAGGAACGTCTTCCCGAAGCGACGTCCGCCCATGAGGTAATCACCCAGAGAACGTACACCCCGGGCTGTAGCGATGCCCAGCGCGGTGATGGCCGTGAGGTACACGAACAGGACGGCCACGTCGACCAGAGCGAGTCCGAACATGTTCGTCCCCTTACGTTTACGTGATCGATTGCAACAGTAGGCAATCAGTGGCGAGAGAAGTACTGAACAAAGCGTCTTTCGGCCTTCCGCGGCTTACGCGGGAGGCTTCATCACGGAGCTCTTCGACCGGTAGCTCCGAAGCAGTTGCTCGTGCGCGCCTTCTCAAGTGTCGCCGCCGGCGGACTCTTCCGCTGCGAATGCCGAGTTCAGGGAGCGGGGCGCTGGTTTCTTGCCGTAGAACAGATCGTCCAGCGGAACGGCTGCTCGCCGGAACAGGCTCGAGTGCCGAACGCCCCACCGGACTGTGCGGTGGAGCCAGTTGTCCGGGTGCGAATAGGGGCAAAGGCGCACGCAGCGAGCGCAATCCGTGCCCACTGCGTTCCAATACGTGAAGCACGCTTCGGCGTCGATCTTCCAGCGTAGCGACCCCTCAATCTCCTGCCGGTCACCGTAGGGGATCGCCTGAGCAGGGCACCCGTCCGCGCACTTCTGGCAGCGCCGGCAGAAATCGATCACGGTGGCGTCGGCGGTAGGGCTGTCGGGTAAGAGGGGGAGATCGGTCGTGACCACGGCAATGCGCACCCTCGGACCCAGCCTGGGCGTGATCAGCAGGCCCATCCTCCCGATCTCGCCGAGTCCCGCGTCGCGAGCCACCAGGGGGCAAATGACTTCGTAGTTTCCGTCGACGTGAGCGCGAGCGGAGTAGCCAAGCTTGCGGATCATCCACGCCAGTTTCACCGCCATGGTGCCGGAGCGCAGGTATTGGTCGGCGGATTCGAGAACCGTAGGTGCCTGGGGCGCGTAGCTCAGCGTGTCGCGGTTCATCTCCACGGTGAAGGCAATCGCCCAGGCGTGTCTCCGGGGAATGGGTTCGCCCCACGGTTCCTGCCGGCCGCGGTGGGTGTACAGGTGGTACTCGTGCAGGCGGGTGATGCCCACCGAGTGCGCACCCGAACGGAGGAGCCAGGTCTTCACGAAGTCGGTGCTGGCGCGAGGTGTCAGAGGCTGACGATACCTGCTCGTGGGGCCGTCTACAAAGGGATGCAACGCCTCGATGGTGTCGAAGCTCGCTTCGGCTGCCTCGAACCACGGGGGTCGGTACAGGGGGGCCTGTCTGGACAGCAATCCCGGTTTCGAACGCCAGGCCGCGTCGGCCTGCTTCTTCTCAGGATGCTCGGAGTAGTAGACTCGGAAGCGATCAGTGCCTGGGACGAGCCGACGACGGCTGAAGGGGATGTCTCGCTCGTCCACCGTGCGGGGCGGAGGATGAGGCAGCCGGACTTTCTTGCTAGCGGGATCGAAGGGTGTGCACAGTGCGAGGCCTCCCAGGCCGAGTGCGAGGAGCGTGGCCCGATCGATCCACGGGTGAAGCGGGGACCATTTTGCGACCAGCCAGAGCCACCCGAGGACACCGAGCGCCAACGCGAAGAACAGGAACCCCGCCCTGCGTTCCGCTTCGCCCAAAGAGGTGACCCCGGCCGCGAAGAAAACCAGGGCCAACGCGGCAAGCGGGATGAGCGAGCTACTCACGGGCCGTTTCTCCCGGTGATCCCAGTGTGCGCAGGATCTCAGCGTACGACGAGTAGAGCCACCGGCGTCGGGCTGTCGGCGGAATTTACGCAGGCGGGAGGTCAATTGCCACGCAAAATCCCCGGTCACACGCGACGTGAGAGCGTCGTTCTGGGAGGGTCCCTAGCTACCGGCTGTGGGGCAGTTGGGCCCGGAGCTCCGGTTGTGGCGGTGCGCGCTGAGCCAAATCGGGGGCGGCGTGCAGTCCGCGCTCGGTCCGATTTCGTTCGGTGGTCGCGGGTTTCCCGCCTGACCCCGGCTGCAGAGTCCCGATTGCCCACAGTTTCTCTCCGGGCGATCGGGACCCACCGGGGCAATCTTTCCCGGAGTGAGGCCGGGGCCTTTCTGCGCGGTGGGGACCGACCCGCTGCTCGTCGAGGCGCGGTGCATTACGGGCGTTCCGGGCGGGGGCCCTCGGCCGCTGCGTAGCCCTCCAGTGCCTGCGAATGCAGCCGGAGTCGTTGGCCCGCTGTTGGAATCGTTAAGTGAGATAAAAGTTGTCGTCCGACATTTCATTTGACTTTGTACGGCCGGCGCGTAGTTTGGTGAACAGCCTGGATCTTGGGAGTAGTGGGTTAGCTCGAGAGGAGGTGAGCGCGTAGGATCAAGCGAGGGGGAATGACCACCCTTCCGCGGCGATGGGTGTCCATCGGACTGGCACGCTTTTGGGCACGGCCGGACCGGAAAGGACTTCCGGGCGGGTGTGGGTAGGGGAGGCAGGCTAGGACGCACGAGGCGTTGGGGTAACACCGGGAAGGGAGAAGCTAACAGGAGGTTAGCCATGAGAGCAAGAGCGCTGCCAGTGACGATGATCCTCTTCGTCGCTCTGATCGTGACGATCTCTCCGGGCTTGTGTGCTACGACGACGCAGAAGTGGATCCCCACCATTCAGCGCACCACTCTGGACAACAACCTCACCATCCTGACCGGCGACATTCAGGACAACGGCATCATCACCGTCGGCATCATGATTCGGGCTGGGAGTGCGGACGATCCAGCCGGCAAGGCGGGACTGGCCAACATTGTGGCTAACGCCGTGCTCACCGGCAGCAACACGATGGAGCCAGACAAGTTCGCGGCCCAACTGGCCCGGATCTGCGGAGACACCCAGCTCGAGGTCACGCGCGATGCGACCCTCTTCCTCTTCCGCTTGCCGTCCGAGCGCATCAACGAGCTTCTGGCCCTGATCCAGCCTGCGCTCAAGTCGCCGAGACTGGACTCGAAGACCCTGGAGATGATCCGGACGCGCACCGTGGCGATGCTGCGCGAGCGATCCACGGACGTGCGCTACGTGCTCAACCGCAATGTGTACGATTTCGCCTTTGCCAACCATCCTTACGCTACCGCCGTCCTCGGTACTGAAGCCAGCCTGAACAACATCACCACCAAGGATCTAACCACGTTCCACCGGAACTACTACGGGTCGAACAACACCACGATTGCGGTCATCGGCGATCTCAACGGCATCGACGCGGTGGCGGTGACCAAGAAGTACTTCACCCGCTGGGCCAAGGCCGGGTTGGGCGCCACCACGGTTTCTACCCCGCAGCCGAATCAGCAGCTTCGTGTGCGGTTGGTGAACCGCACCGGTGCCAACATCACCCACATTTGCATGGTCCGACCGCTGAAGGGCGTGGGCACGGAAAACTTCGTGGCTGCTCTGGCGCTGGCCGACATACTCGGCGGCGGCCAGTACGCGCGTTTGAGCCGTGACGTGGCGTCGGAGATCAAGGGTTGCTACCACATCGCGGCGGCAGTGCAGCCTGGGGCGGTTAGCGCCTTCCGCATCGGTGCGATGTGCCACGGCAAGGAGACGCAGGCGGTCATCGACCGGGTGACCGACGTCATGACGCGCGTGGCTACCGAAGGGGTGACTGAAGAGGAGTTGACGCTCGCCAAAGCCCACCTGCTGAACAAGATGATGCTGACCATGACCAGCGGGACCGCCCTCACGCGCACGATTCTGACGTGGCAGGCGTGCGGGATCGACCCCACCCGGCCCGAGGCGATGGTGCAGCAGATCAACAACCTGAACCCGACCACGCTGGCGAGCGCCGCGAAAGATCTTCTCAACCGGGATCGGTTCGCCCTGCTGGTGATCGGCGACCGGAACACGGTGGCGGAGGATCTGCGCCGTCTGGCCGATGTGGAAGTGGTGGAATTCGCCGGAGAAATCCCCGTCCCTGCCATGCGCACAATCTTGAAGAAGATCACCAAGTAGTCGCACTTCATCTGTACCCTGGCTCCGGCGGACCCCGGTTTGCTGGGGCTCCGCCGGGGCAGCCGCGGAGGGTGGTCGAGGGGGCTTGGGTGTTCGTTCGAGTCGTGAGGCTTGGGTGACCAGACCGGGTGTGAGGGGGGTGTTCCTCCCGTTCCACTGCGAAACCTCGACTTGAATCACGAGCCGGCCACTGGTTTGCACTGAGAGGAGAGCGGCGGCTACCTGCTCGGCCGCAGGGGAAGCAATCCTGCGCGACGACGCAAGGCACGGGGGTGACGAGTCGGCCTCCGTGGGCGGACGACTGCGTCGGGCTGGGTGCCCGTGGTCGAATCGTCGAGGAGGAGCGCACGTCCGCGTCTACGGCCCCGGTGGGGCAGTCCAGGCCATGTCCGGATGGCAAACCATTGCCAGCGAGCCGGGCATCAGTGGGGTCGACTGACAGCGCCCGGGCCGGCAGCGGGAAGGGAGGAGCAAGCTGACTCGAATGTGTGCGACGGCTCGGCCAAACCCCAGCGAAGTCGGGGTCCGGAGCCCTCCGTTGCCCGGGTTGATTCCGGTGCGGTCGGGCTCCGTCGTGGCGGCGAAGACGTGACCGGCGGCACTTTGACGCGGCTATTCGGGTTCCGCGTGGCCGTCCTGCCGGCGGTTATCATGCTGGTGCTGGGTTTTCACCTCGCGGTGATTCGGCTGCAGGGGATGAGTGTGCCGCCGAACGTGGAGAAGAGCGGCCAGAAACCCAGGGAGATCTCTTTCTTTCCGAATTTCGTCCTGCGCGACCTGGTGGGGTGGCTGATCGGCTTTGCCATCCTGATCGCACTTGCCGCCATCCGCCCTGGGAGCTGGGAGTCAAAGCGGATCCTCTGGCACCTGCGCCGCCCGGAATCTCCAGCATCAGCCGCGTGTGCGGTCAGTGTCACCCTGCCAACGACGAGTATTTTCAACAGAGCCCCCACAAACCCGCCTTTGAGCGCATGGGAATCGCCGAGTGCGAGTTTTGCCATGGGAATCACGAAATCAAGCGTCCAACGGACGAGATGGTTGGCGTACACGAGGAGTCGATCTGCGCGGCCTGCCACAGCCAGGACTCGAGAGGATACGCGGCGGCCCGGCAGATTCGCTCCGTGATCGACAGTCTGCGGTTGCTGATTGAGGAAGTTCAGGAGTTGGCTGACCGTAGCGAGGATTTGAATAGTAGGTTCATGAAGGGGACATCAAACCGCAGCGATGCGGGGGACGCAGAGCTTGGGGCGGAGGACGCCCGAAACTGCCTTTCGCCCGAGGTGGTTGTCAGGTGCCAGAGTCATTCAAACTAACACATGCCACGAGCGCACGTATCCAGCCAGTTGAAATTCTGGGACTGAATGAACTTCCCCAACCGGGGGCAGATCGTTTTGTGCAAGCTGCCCGGCCGTTCTTGAAGTGGTACTTTTCTGGCGCTCCCGAGGGACCTTATGCCTTGTCCGCGCTCTGCGGTCTGTGAGAGTTTCTCGCAGGTGTCTCCGGTATCTCACGAAACTTCCCTGATTGGCAAGGACGGAAGCAGAAGGTCGGAGGGTCCGGCTCCCGCCGGACCTACGCCCCGCGAAGCGGGGGGCGGGATTGCTACGTCGACCCACCTGATCGCGGGCCCGCTGGGCTTGGCCCGCTGCGTCGAGCCAGGCGGTGGCGCACCTCTGGCTCGGCTCGCTGCGGGACAGCCCGCCAGGCCGTCGGATGCCTTTCCCTTGGCGAGTCTCCGTAGGTACTGGGAGCGCACCGCCCACGCGGGCGGCCGGCCTCCGGGTCCGGAGGATCTCGGTTCCTGACGGACCTGCGTCTCCCCCGCGTCGCGGGCGCAATGCCCTGCTGCCACCGTTGCTCACGGTTTGTCATTTTCCCTGGTGCGTTCCACCGAGGTTGCCGGCGCCCGCCTGCGTCTCTATGCCCGGCTGGTTCCACTCGCCAGGAGGCCTCCGCGTGACCCGTTCCGTGGATGGCGTCGGAGGGTCGGGCTCCCGCCCGACCTGCGGCGGGCATCGCACGCCGAATACCTCGTGCGAGACTGCCACGGCGCGGAGGAGCACCTGCCTCGGAAGCTGGGCGGCCGGGTTCCCGTCCGACCTCCGATCTCTCTCTGCGGGCGAGAAGGTACGAGTGGGCCGGTCTGTGTCCATCCGCCGCATCTCATCACACCAATACCACGGACGCCCAGGCTTCGCCGCTGCATTCCCCGGCCCAAGACGACGCGGACCCAGGAACGCCTGCCCCCGGACTTGCGCGGTCGGCTGGTTCGGAGCCTCCAGCTTCGCTCCGGTCAAGTTTCCGCGAAACGGGACGGCAATGGGGGTGGCCCCTGGTACCCGGAGGGATGGTCTCCGGCCGTGCCCCCAATTATCTTCGGATGCGGGTGAGCGCCTGTCTCCGTTGTTCGAGGGCGTGGCCTCCGTGCGACCTGTTTCCAAGGGCCTCGGGCGTTCGTCCGTCGGGACTCAGCTAGCGAAAGTATGGACCCTGGCTACCCAAGCTGGCGCATGTTCCCCGCCGGTCGCACTGTCTGCCGCGACGCTCCCTTACACCTTTTCGGCCGAAACATCTTCCTCACCCATGGGCTGGGAAGACTTGATTCACGCTGTTGCCTGCAGCCGGGCGAAATAGTTGTTGCGGGAGTCGGTTGCCTGGTGTAAATTACCTCGTCGCGTTTGAGGCAGTGGGCTCAGCCAGCGAGGTCCAAACCGGTTGGAGACGGCCGGGCAAGTTGAATTCGAAGGCTCGGCGGGGGATCCCGCAGCGACTGCTTCGTCGCGCTTTTCGTTTTCCACGGGACTGAGGGAGATCGCTACTTTTCGACCGGAAGGCGGGTGGTAGGGCCCGCACACGGTGTAGTGTGTCTTCAACGCATTGGGCTGCTTTGAATTGGAAATTCGACTAATCTGGAGTGTACCATCATGATTCGAAAGGAAGAAGCCCTGGAGTACCATTCGCGCGATCGCAAGGGCAAGTTGGAAGTGGTGGCCACAAAGCCCTGCCTCACTCAGAGGGACCTGTCGCTCGCGTACACCCCCGGGGTGGCGGAGCCGTGCCGTGAGATCGCGCGCGACCCAGATCAGGTGTACGAGTACACTGCCAAGGGGAACCTCGTTGCCGTGGTGACCAACGGAACCGCCGTGCTGGGCCTTGGCGACATCGGGCCACTGGCGGGCAAGCCCGTAATGGAAGGCAAGGGCGTGCTGTTCAAGCGTTTCGCCGACATTGACGTCTTCGACATTGAGGTGAATTCGAAGGACCCGGACGACGTGATCCGGGTCTGCCAGCTTCTGGAGCCCACCTTCGGCGGCGTCAATCTGGAAGACATCAAGGCTCCCGAGTGCTTCTACATCGAGGAGACCCTCAAAGAGACACTGAACATCCCCGTCTTCCACGACGATCAGCACGGAACCGCCATCATCTCGGGAGCGGCTTTGCTGAACGCAGTGGAGCTCCAGGGCAAGAAGATCGAGGATGTGAAGATCGTGATCAACGGGGCGGGGGCAGCCGGAATCGCCTGCGCCGAGCTCTACCTGCTTCTCGGCGTCAAGAAAGAGAACATCATCATGTGCGATTCCAAAGGGGTGATCTACAAGGGCCGTAAGGAGCGGATGAACAAGTACAAGGAACGCTGGGCCGTTGAGACGGACCTGCGCACCCTCGAGGAGGCGATGGTAGGGGCGGACGTCTTCGTGGGTGTGTCGGTGGCGAACTGTGTGACCAAGGAGATGGTCCGGTCGATGGCCGACAAGCCGATCGTTTTTGCGATGGCCAATCCGGATCCGGAGATCACCTACGAGGACGCCAAAGCGGCTCGCGACGACGTGATCATGGCCACCGGCCGGTCGGACTACCCCAATCAAGTGAACAACGTGCTCGGCTTCCCCTTCATCTTCCGCGGTGCGCTGGACGTGCGAGCGCGGGCGATCAACGATGAGATGAAAGTCGCAGCCGCTCGCTCCCTGGCGGCTCTGGCCAAGGAGGATGTACCGGAGTCGGTGTGCCGCGCCTACGACGTGGAGCGCATCGAGTTTGGTCCCGAGTACATCATCCCCAAACCTTTCGACCCGCGTGTTCTCCTCTGGGAAGCCCCGGCTGTGGCGGAGGCGGCGATGCGCACTGGGGTTGCGCGCATTTGGATCGACATCGACGAGTACCGCGAGAAGCTGGAGGCGCGCCTCGGCAAACGCCGCGAGGTGATGCGCTTCATGATCAACAAAGCGAAGCGCGATCCCAAGCGGGTGGTGTTCCCCGAAGGAGAACACGATCGCATCCTGCGAGCTAGTCAGATCCTCGAGGACGAAAAGATCGCCTTTCCGATCCTGCTGGGCGACAGGGAAATCATCGAGCAGCGCATTGGGGAACTGGGACTCGATCTGCGGACGGCGACGATCATCGAGCCGGAGAAACACCCGCGCTTCGAGGAGTACGTGGAGGAGCTGTGGCATCTGCGCCATCGCAAAGGCATGACGAAAGTGGAGGCGCGGGAACTGTTGACTCTACCGCGGGTCATGGGCCCGATGATGGTCCACATGGGCGACGCCGATGCGGTGGTGGCTGGCCTCACGATGCACTATCCCGATACGGTGCGACCCGCGCTCCAGATCATCCGCATGCGGGAAGGCGTGCACAGGGTGGCGGGCCTCTATGTTTTGCTGTGGAAAGACCGGGTGATGTTCCTCGCGGACACCACGGTGAACATCGAACCCACGGCGGAAGATCTGGCGGAGATTGCCATCCTGTCGGCCGAAACGGCACGGCGCTTCGACATCGAGCCCAAAGTGGCCATGCTCTCGTTCTCCAATTTCGGTAGCACCCGACATCCGCTTTCGGAGAAGGTGGCTCAGGCGGTGGAGATCGCTCGACAACGCGATCCCAACCTGATCATTGACGGCGAGATGCAGGCCGACACGGCCGTTGTACCCGAGATCGTGGACGAAACCTACCCGTTCTGCCGCGTCAAGGGCGGGGCGAATGTACTGATTTTCCCCGATCTTGAATCCGGCAACATCGCCTACAAGTTGCTCATGCGTCTCGGCGGCGCGGAAGCCATTGGCCCGATCCTGATGGGAATGCGCAAGTCGGTTCATGTGCTACAGCGTGGCTCAGACGTGAGCGAAATTGTCAACATGGCCACCATCGCCGTGATCGACGCGCAGGATCTTGAGCGGGTGGAACGTGCTCGCGCCGCAGCTTCGAGGTAGCGAACACCTCTGTTGTTCTCTCATTCATCTGAAACGAGTAGGCGCCCGCTGAGCGGGGTGGACGCGGACGTTGCTGATCCGATTCGACGGAGGTGGAACCATGGCCAAACTTACGCTCGACGACGTCGACGTTTCCGGAAAACGAGTGTTGATGCGGGTGGACTTCAACGTGCCCATTGGCGAGGATGGGAAAGTTGCCGATGACCTGCGCATCCGCGCGGCGCTCCCGAGCATCAAGAAAGTCTTAGAGTCGGGAGGCTCCCTGGTGCTGATGTCGCACCTGGGTCGTCCCAAAGGGAAATGGAACGAGAAGTACAGCTTGAAACCCGTCGCCGAACGGCTGTCCGAACTGCTCGGAAAACCGGTGAAGATGGCCCCCGATTGCATCGGCCCAGAAGTGGAAAAAATGGCGCAGGAGTTGAAACCGGGTGAAGTGCTGCTGCTGGAGAACGTGCGTTTTCATGCCGGCGAGGAGGCCAACGATCCGGAGTTCGCGAAACAACTAGCCAAACTGGGCGACGTGTACGTGAACGATGCCTTCGGCACTGCCCATCGGGCCCACGCTTCCACCGTGGGCGTGACGAAATACTTCGACGTGTGTGCGGCCGGCTACTTGATGCAGAAAGAGCTCGAGTACCTCGGGAAGGCGGTCGGCGAGCCCGAGCGGCCCTACGTAGCCATTATGGGCGGGGCGAAGATCAGCGGCAAGATCGACGTGATTCAGAATCTCCTGCCCAAAGTGGACGCGCTGCTGATCGGCGGCGGAATGGCCTACACTTTCTTCAAGGCCGAGGGCTACTCGATAGGCAATTCGCTCCTGGAAGAGGACCGTATCGAAGTGGCCAAGCAAGTGATGGCCGACGCCGAGGCAAAGGGCGTCGAGCTTCTGCTGCCGCTGGACAACGTGGTGGCGAAGGAAGTCTCCGAGGATGCGGAGACGCAAGTGACGGCCGACGAGAACGTGCCGGAAGGGTGGATCGGCGTGGACATCGGTCCGAAGACCATCGAGCGTTTCCGCGAGAAGATCCTCGCCGCGAAGACGATCGTGTGGAACGGGCCCATGGGTGTGTTCGAGAAGGAACCCTTCGCGAAGGGGACCTTTGCCATCGCCCAGGCCCTGGCCGATGCCACGGCCAAAGGCGCGATCACCGTGGTGGGCGGCGGCGATTCCGCCGCGGCGATCAAGAAGGCTGGGCTGGCGGACAAAGTGTCCCACGTGTCCACGGGCGGCGGGGCTTCTCTCGAGTTCCTCGCGGGCCTCACGCTGCCCGGTGTGGCTGCTTTGACGGACAAGTAGCGAACTACTTTCCTCAGGCGACAACGCGCGGGGCGACACCGGTCGCCCCGTTCTTTTTGCGAGCGAAACTGCGGAGGCCCCGGCGTGATCTCCCGAGAGCGCGTACTGAAGGCGATCCGTTTCGAGCGACCTGATCGGGTGCCCATCGACGTGTGGGTCATCGACGAGCCCTGGGAAAAGATGCTGGACGAGAGATACGGCGGCATGGACGCCTTCCTTGACCTGCTGGAAACCGACCTGTTCATGGCCTTCACCGCGATGCCGAAGCCCCCTGACCGTGAGTGGCAAACGATCGACGAGGTGCTGGACACCGCTTTTGTCGACCCGGACGACCGGTCCGTATACACGCAGGAGCACAAACAGGTGCGGTACAAGCGCGGGATCGTGGAGAGCGTGGAGAAGCACGGTCGTCAAAGGGGGCGCGCGGTGTTGGGCTGGGTCGTGGGGCCGTACGAGGCGCTGCAGGGGTTCCTGGGCACCGAAAACGCCCTAATGGAGATGGCTCTGAACCGGGACAAAGTGGCGGAGTTCTTCCGCCGGCTCGGTGAGTGGTCCTACAGGGTTGCCTGCAATGCCATCGACCTCGGAATCGACATTCTGTTGGTATCCGACGATTGGGGTCAGAACCAGACGATGCTCTTCAACCCCAGAGACTGGAGGGACCTGATTCGGCCGGCCGTGGAGAGGATCGTTCGCGCGGGGATCGAGCGGGACGTGCCTGTGGCGGTGCACAGCGACGGCTACATCGAACCCGTTTTGGAAGAACTTGTGGGGCTGGGCGTCCGCGTGCTGCATCCGGTTCAGGAGACCGCTGGGATGGACCAGCTCGCGGTGCGGCGGCGTTTCGGGCGACGCCTGTGTCTCTACGGTGGCCTGGACGTGCGACTCTTGTCCGAGATGAGCCCCGACGAGGCCCGCGCGTTCGCTCGCGAGAAAGTGCAACAGTTGGGGACCGACGGCGGGTTGATTCTCTGCACATCCCACTCCGTGTCCGAGGAGATCCCGCTTGAGAACGTCCTGGCGGCGTACGAGGAGGCCAAGAAGGTGCGGCTGGGTTGACTACGCTGCGAGTGTGACGCGGGACGTATGTTGTACTTCATCTCCAGCCTCGGATTGCCCCATTCGCTGGCGGGATGGCTCCTACTACCGGACGGCCTGTGAGGGTCCGTAAGGTCCCGGTTGCGACTGTCCACACTTGGCCGCGTCTATCGGCATCCACCTTTTTCGCTTCTGAGGTTGTTCGGCTGCTCATGCAATCTGCAGACGATCATTGCTACTGGTTCAAGGTTGGCCAGCTATTTCCGATGGCTTGACCTGTCAGTACTTTTCGCGCCCCTTTTGCACAGGCGGGAGAGAACCCTGGATCTTCCTACCCCTTGTTTTTTGACCCCCCGCGCATTAACTTCCACACAAGAAGTTGATGGAGATCACATCCGGTCGTCTGTGACCGGGCGTGGATCGGTCGGCATCGAGGGTAAGCTGCGAGGAAAAGAGAGTGGAGACCGCGGGCAAATCGCTTCCACTGCGAGTTCGCCGGACCGGTCGGAGACTGCCGAAGTGGCTCGACCGGTTCGTTTTTTGGATCCGGGAGGCTTTCTACTGGTCAGGCCTTTACGCCTTCAAGCTTTTCGGGAAACTGTACAATTGCGCGGAAGTCTACGGCGTTGAGAATATGCCCAAGACAGGGGCTTTCATCGCTGTCGTCAATCACCAGAGCCACATGGATGCGATCGCCTCGGCGCTCAGCGTGCGTCGGCGCGTGCACGTGATGGTGAAGGACTCTCTCTTCAAGATCCCCATCGTGGGTCAGTGGATGCGCCTGGTGTACATGTTCCCCGTCCGACGGGGTGCGCTGGACCGTAGGGCCTTCGAGCGCGCCATCGAGGTGCTGCGGGAGGGCGACGTGCTGTTCATTGCACCCGAGGGTACGCGCCGACGCGACTTCAACGCGCCGCCGCCCAAGCCGCGGACGGGCTTCGTGCGCATGGCCCAGGCCGCTGGCTGTCCCGTGGTGCCGGTGGCCATCTGGGGCACCAACCGGGTGCTCCCGCCGCACAGCTTCTTCCCGCGCCCACGCAAGATCCGTGTGAAAGTGGGCGAACCGATTCACTTGCCCAGGTTGGAAGGAAAGGAGAGGACGCGGGAGGCTCTGCAGCAGCAGGCGGATTTCGTGATGAGCAAAGTGTACGAGCTGTGGCAGGAGCTCGACGCCTTGAACCGCAAGAAATCGTGAGCCCTGGCAAACTCCGCATCGTGCAGGTTTGCTCTTCGCGCTCGTGGGGCGGGATGGAGATGCACGTGGCGATTCTGAGCCGCGAGCTGCAACGGAGGGGGCACGACGTGTGGGTGGCCGCTGCTCCGGGGTCACCGCTCAGCGCTGCGCTGGGAGGTGCGGAAGTCCATGTGTGGAGCTTCCCGGGCGGCAGGTACGTGGCGCCGGTCCGAACGTTGCGACTGGCCCGCTGGTTGCAACTTGTGCAGCCGGACGTGATACACGCTCACTACTCCCGGGACCTGTGGCAACTTGTGCCGGCGATGAAGGCCGTTGCGGATGTGCCCCTGGTCTTCACCAAACACATCGGCACGCAGCGGCCCAAGCGAGATCCTTTGCACCGGTGGTTGTACCGGCGAGTCGACTACGCCGTTGCGATCTCGCGCGTGATTGCGCAGAATTTGCTCGCCACACATCCCCTGCCCGCGGCGAAGGTGGGTGTGATCTACCACGGCGTGGACGTGGCCGAGTTCGAGCGCGCCCGCGAGCGAAGAGAACAAGTGCGTCGGGAATTCGGTTTCGGCTCGGACCATCTCGTAATCGGCATCATGGGAAGGCTGGAGCCGCACAAAGGGCACCTCGAGTTCATCGCGATGGCCGAGCGGGTGGCGCCCGTCCTGCCGGAGGCACGCTTTTTGATCGTGGGGGGAGAGACGGTCGGGGAAGAGGAGAAGGCCGAGCGAATTCGCGCTCGGTGGCGCTCTTCGCCGGTGCGCGATCGTATCGTTCTGGCGGGCTTCCGTTCCGACGTGCCCGCTGTGCTCGCGGCGATGGATCTCTTCGTGTTCCCTTCTCACGCCGAGGCATTCGGACTCGTGCTCATCGAAGCGATGGCCGCTGGCCTGCCAGTAGTCACCAGCAACTGCGACGGCGTACTGGACGTGGTGGAGGAGGGTGTGACGGGCTGGATGGTGCCCCCGACGGACGTGGAGCAATTGACCGACCGGGTGCTCGCACTGGCGCGCGACCACGACTTGCGGCGACGGATGTCGCGGGCGGCGCTCGAGGCGGCACGGGCTCGCTTCAGCCGCGAGCGGATGCTCAGCGAGGTTGAGTCTCTCTACGTACGCTTGTTGGAGGAGCGAAGCGAAGGAGGTTTTCGGGTTCCATCAGCTACCGAACGCAAAGGGCAACGAACCGTTTGAGGGAGCGGCGGTGGAAATGAAGGAGGCTTTGCTGCGAAAGGTGCCCCTGTTTGGGGAGCTGAGTGCTGGCGAAATCGAGCAGATTGCACGTAGGTGTAGTTCTCTGCACGCCCGCCGCGGCACGATGATCGTCGCGGAGGCCGAGGAAGGGAGCACGCTGTTCATCATCGTTCGGGGGCAGGTTAAGGTGTCGCACATCGCCTCGGATGGCAGGGAGGTGATCCTGGCGATCCTCCGTGAAGGCGATTTCTTCGGTGAGCTGGCGCTGCTGGACGGGAAAGCCCGTTCCGCATCCGTGATCGCTCTCGAGGACACGGATCTGCTGACCCTGCGTCGATCCGACTTCTTGGCGCTCTTGAATGATCGGCCCAACATCGCCATCAGCCTGCTGCGGGAGCTGGCTGCCAGGATCCGGGCCTGCGACCAGCAAATCTCCAGCCTGAGTCTTCGCGACGCCATCGGACGCGTGGCTTCGGCGCTCATTCAGCTGGCGCAAAAGACGGGGCGCTCGTTGGGACCAACCGTGGTGATCCCGCGGCTGCCGCTGCAACGCGACATGGCCAACATGGCCGGGACGGCGCGAGAGACGATCAGCCGGGCGCTGAAGCACTTCGAGTCGGAAGGCATGATCAAGCGCGTGGGGCGACGCGTATTCATTCACGACTTCCGGGCGTTCGTGCAACGCTACGGGCGGGAATGAGCCACCGCACCCAACCACGCGTGGGGGATGCACGCCGGGGGCACGCCGCTAGAAAAGGGAGTGGGGGATCTTGCCTACAAGTTCTGCTTCACGTACTCCACAGCATTCCGGAAGATGGCCACGCCGTCTCCCTCGGGGCGTAGCCCTTCGCGGGTCCAGCGCGGGTGCTGCGTGGGATCGAAGTGCCGTTCGGGATGGGGCATCAGGCCGAAGATCCGGCCGGTGGGGTCGCAGATCCCGGCCACGTCGGCAACGGAGCCGTTCGGATTCCATGGGTAGCGCGCCGGTCCTCCGTCCGGTCCCACGTAACGGAAGACGATCTGGTTGCCCGAATCCAGCGACCGTAGCAGGCGGTCGTCGGCGGGTACGAACTTACCCTCAGCGTGCGCCACAGGCATCGTCAGGCGCCCGCGGAGCCCCCGGGTGAAAACGCAGGGCGAGTCGGGATTGGGCTCCAGGTAGACCCACCGATCCTCGAACTTGCCCGAGTCGTTGTAGGTGAGGGTTACGAGTTGGCCGCCGTCACGGATGCGCCCCTGTGGCAGAAGGCCCGCCTTCACCAGCACTTGGAAACCGTTGCAAATGCCCAGAATCAGCTTCCCCTCGTCCACAAACCGCTGCACCTGATCCCCGAGCTTGTACTTGAGTTCGTTCGCCAAGATCTTCCCCGCGGACACGTCGTCCCCGTACGTGAAACCGCCGGGGATAGCCAAGATGTGGTAGCTGTCCAGGGTCACCGAGCCTTCGACCAGTCGGTTGATGTGCACCAGATCGGCTCGCGCTCCGACAGCGCGGAACGCGAAGGCCGTTTCCAAATCGCAATTGCTGCCCGCCGCGCGCAGAACCAGAACCCGTACGTCGTCCGCCATCTCTCCTACCACCGGAAGGGTTTCTGCCAGCTCTCTTTCAGAGCGTACACGTCTTCTTCCACAACGGTGCGGCCATCTATTCCCCTCACCAACAGGGTTTTGTCCTCGCGCACCTGCCCAACCAAAGCGTGGGGAACGTCCCGGAGGATTCGCTCGAATTCCGCCCGATGCTCAGGCCGCACCTCCACCACGAATCGGGTGTTGCTCTCGGAGAAAAGCAACCAGTCGCTCCGTTCGAAAGGCTCGCCGGTTGGGACGCGCCGCAGGTCCACCTCGGCTCCGTAGCCGCCGGCGAAAGCCATTTCGGCCACCGCCACACCGAGGCCGCCCTCCGAGCAGTCGTGGCAGGCTCGCACCAGCCCCCGAGAGGTCGCCTCGGAGAGCGCGTCGAATACCCTCGGTGCCGTGCCCAGATCGACCTTCGGTACCGAATTCCCGATCAGGCCCCAGAGCATGAGGTAGTGCGATCCCCCGAGTTCCTGCCGTGTGAGCCCGACCACGTACAGCAGGTTGCCCGGTTCCTTGAGGTCCATTGAGACAGCTTTCCGCACGTCCGGCATCACGGCGATCGCCGAGATCAGCAGGGTGCCAGGGATGGCGATGGATTCCCCGTCGGCCGCGAACTCGTTGTTCAGGCTATCCTTTCCGGAAATGAAGGGCGTTCCGTAGGCGACGGCCACGTCGTAGCAGGCCTGGGCGGCCCGCACGAGGGAGCCGAGCCGGTCCGGTTTGTCGGTGTTGCCCCAGGAGAAATTGTCGAGCAGCGCCAGGCGTTCGCGGCTCCCGCCGACGGCGATCACTTGCCTCACGGCTTCGTCGATCGCCGAAGCAGCCATCCAGTACGGGTCTATGTCGCCGTACCTCGGATTGATGCCGTTGGCCAGAATGATCCCCCGGTAGGAGTCCAGCCGCGGGCGCAGTATGGCCGCGTCGCTGGGTCCGTCGTCGTGACGCCCCACGAGCGGCTTCAGTACGCTGCCACCCTGCACCTCGTGGTCGTACTGGCGAATGACCCACTCCTTCGACGCGATGTTGTACGAGGAGAGCAGGCGGTGAAGATAGGGCTTCAGGTCAGTGGGCTCTTCGAAGTCCGGCTCGGGGTGGCGCGGCATTTTCCACTCGGCCTTGCGGACGATCTGCGGCAGACCGTTGTGCAGGAAATCCATGTCCAGATCGGCCACCTGATGGCCCTGGTAGTACAGGCGTAGCCGCCGGTCTCCCGTGAGTCGACCGATGACGGTCGCCTCGACGTCCTCGGAGGCGAACAGGGCGAGGGCTTCGTCCAGCTTCTCCGGCGGCACGAAGATGACCATTCGTTCCTGCGCTTCGGAGATCCAGATCTCGGTGTAGCTAAGCCCTTCGTATTTCAGCGGCACCCGTTCCAGATGCACTTCGGCTCCAGTGGAGGCGGCCAATTCCCCGACGGCCGAGGAGAGGCCGCCGGCGCCGCAGTCCGTGATGGCCCGGTACAGCCCACGGTCGCGGGCCTGCATCAGGGTGTCCACCACTTTCTTCTCCGTGATCGGGTTGCCGATTTGGACGGCGCCCGAAGAGATCTCCTCCGACTCGCTCGTCAGCTCCCCTGAGGAGAAAGTGGCTCCGTGGATTCCGTCGCGGCCGGTACGCCCTCCCACGAGCACGATGTAGTCGCCCACGACGATCTGCTTTTCCACCTTATCCTTGGGCATGATCCCCACATTCCCGGCGTACACGAGCGGGTTCCCGATGTAGCGCTCATCGAACAGGATGGCCCCGTTCACTGTGGGGATGCCCATCCGGTTCCCGTAGTCGCGCACGCCTGCCACGACGCCACGCATGATTCGCTTGGGGTGTAGCACGCCCTGGGGCAGGCGCTCGCGCGGGTAATCGGGGGGACCGAAGGCGAACACGTCGGTGTTGGCAATGGGCCTGGCGCCAAGCCCGGTGCCCAGCGGATCGCGGATCACCCCGCCGATACCCGTATTGGCCCCGCCGTAGGGCTCGAGCGCGCTCGGGTGATTGTGGGTCTCCACTTTGAAGCACACCGCGTATTCGTCGTCGAATTCGATCACGCCCGAGTTGTCCTTGAACACCGACAGACACCACGGCTTGTTCAGCGCTTCCGTGGCGCGCATGATCGTGCTACGCAGCAAGTTGTCGATGACCTGGCCGTCGAATTCGATTTTGCCCTTTAGCGTCTTGTGGCTGCAATGCTCCGACCAGGTCTGAGCGAGGGTCTCCAGCTCGACGTCGGTGGGGTTGCGCCCGATCTTGCGGAAATGATCGCGGATGGTCCGCATCTCGGTGAGATTGAGGAACAGTTGCCCTTCCCGGCTGATGCGCAGCAGGTCCTCGTCCGAAGCCTCCAGCAGGGGGACTTCAACCCGTCGGAACACGTAGTCGATCTTTTCGAAGAAAATCCGGTCGCCCGGCCGGAGCCTGCGCTCGATGACCTTGTTCGCCAGCACTTTGTCGACGATCAGATCCTGCTCGGCGGGACCGAGCCGACCCTCAAAGAGGTAGCGCCGCGAAGTCTTCACCGCCTGCACCCCGGCCACGCTGAGATCGCAGATCGCCTTCCGCGCCGATTCTTCCACGGGGTCCATCACCCCGGGCTTGTACGCAATCTCAATGGACCAGACTTCCCCCTGGGGCGGGTCGAACTGCGCGTCGATCCGGTATTCCTGGGTGACCGGATCGGCCAGGAGCTCTTCGGCGATTCTCCACACCGTGCCGCGGTCCAGATCGTCGCTGAGCAGGTAGTACACCTGGTAGAAGCGAACCCCGGCCACGCTTTCGATCCCGAGCTCCTGGACCTCGTGCAGGACCCCGTCGGCGTGGGGGTCGTTGAAATCCGGTTTCACGCCAATTTCGATCCGATGCACCAACGGACCACCTCGCGTTCCACGATTTCTCGCTTCTGGCTGCCGCCCTGCGAAATCTCAGCGGCAAGTTTACCGAAATCGGGGGGCAATCGCAAGGGAAAGCGCGCGTTGGGATTCCACCGTTTCTTGCGAGGCTGACCTCAATCACGGCAGGCTCAGAGCCTCCGTGCCCTCGATCGACCGCAGAGATGAACGCGGATTCCTCTAGACGTCGGCGATTGATGTAGCATAAGAGGCTTTGCCGCATACGACTACGGTATCCCTTGGACCCAGGGTGGTTCGAAACTCTGGGGGCAAGTCCGAAAACCACTCCCCGGACCGGCCTGGGGCATCTCGCAACCGAGCCGGCGTGGCAGGGGAAAGGCTCGCCAGCGACGGACTTCGGGCGGTGACGGGGCTCATCGGGGTCGCTCGACGCGGGGCAGGCGCATGGGGAGGCGTAAGACATTAGACATCAATGTCTTGTAAACGCATGAGACACTTGGAATGGACTACACAGAATCCGCCGGAAGAAGGCGCGACGGATCGAATTTCTGGCCGTAATTCGCGTGAAATCAGGCACGGAGCGCCTGCGCCGCGGCTGGTGGGTGGCATACGCTTTGCGCGAGGCCGAGCCGTGAAGAAGCGGAGGAGCGGTTGATGATGCGGCGAAAATGGAGCGCGAGGTTCGGGCTGCTGGCGATCGGTTGCCTTGTGATGCTGGGTTGTGCCGGTTCCAGACCCCCCGTGCGCACGGGCGTAGTACCCGTGCGTGAACTGGAGAATCTCAGGCTACCTCCCAAAGACGAGGGGCTTCAGCCGGGCGACCGCGTGCACGTCCAGCCCCTTGCGGCGCCTGAACTGGAGGCCACGGCAACCATTCAGCCGGACGGCTCGGTGGATCTCCCCGAGATCGGACGTGTACAGTTGGCGGGCCTCACGTTGCAGCGCGCCAAGGCGATCCTTCGGATGCGCTACGGTGCCATCCTGAGAGACCCCGATCTGGTACTCGAAGTGGAGCGAGTCGCTCCTCTCGGGGTCTACGTGACGGGCGAAGTGAGGCAGCCAGGCAGGGTGACTTTCACCAGTGGGCTCACCCTGTCGAGGGCCATCATCCTCGCCGGGGGCCCCACGCCCACCGCGAAGCTCACGAGCGTCCGAATCCTGCGGAAACTGGCTGAGGGGCAGGTTCGCTGGTTCGATGTGAATCTGAAAAAGACCCTCGAAGGCAAGGATGATTACGCGGACCCGCTCCTGACTCCCGACGATGTGGTGGTGGTTCCGCCCTCCACCATCGCGCGGATCGAGCAGTTTGTCGATCGTTACATCGACGGTCTCCTCCCGCTGGCGACGATCACGGCTTTCGCCTGGGTTTACCGGATCGTCGTGCGCGGCTACTGACGGAGAAGCGGCGGAGGAATGCAGGGTGGGCAACGGCGTGACTTTTCGAGAGATCGCGAAGATCCTTTTCTGGCAAAAGCGGCTGGCGGTGGTGGCTTTTCTCGCCATCTTCGTCCCCGTGGCGATCAAGACGCTCACGGACCCGGACGTGTACACTTCTTCCACCAAACTCCTCTACAGGACGACCGGTCCCAATCTGACCTTCACCACCGGGCTCGTACGCGTGGGACCCCGCGAGGAATTGAACACCGAGATTGAGCTCATCCACAGCTATCCGGTGATGTCCAAAGTGCTGCACCGGCTGGTCGCATGGCGCAAAGCGCGCGCCGAGCTCGTGGGAAAGAAGGAAAAAAAGCGAGAGGAAGTGCCGGTGCCCGGGACGGCCGGCTGGAACAAAGCCGTGAAGGAACTTTCAAAGTCGGTCGAGACGAAACCGGTGGAAGGGGCCAATGTGATCCGGGTGAGCTACACCTGCGAGGACCCCGACGAAGCAGCCCTCGTGGCCCGTGCGGTGGCGGAGGAGTACGTCAAGTATCATGTGCAGGTGAGGCGTTCGGGTCAGGCAGAAGCGTTCTTCGCGGAGCGCATTCAAGACACCCGCGCCCGGTTGGACAGCCTGGAAGAGACCCTGGCCGCCGTGAAGCGGCGACACGGCATCGTTTCCTACGACCAGCAGGAGCGGATGGCGCTGGATCGATTGAGCGTATTCGACCAGCGCCTCAATGAGCTGCGCACGCAGATCCTGAGCCATGAGCTCAGGCTGAAACGCCTGAAAGAGGCCCTGCGCGGCCCGGAGCTCACGCTGCCCGAACGGGAGGTGGCCGACTACCCGCTGGTGATGCAACTCCGGCAGCGACTTTCCGAGCTGGAGCTCGAAAGGGCAGACCTGGCCAAACGGTTTCGGTCGGGCTACAGCGGCCTGCGTCTGGTCGAGCAGCGAATCGAGGAGACGAAGAAACAGCTGCGCAAGCAGCTCGAACAACTGGCGGAGATAGAAGAGGGCAGCCTGGCGAGCTTGCGGGCAGAAGAAGCTGCCATTCAGTCCACGCTGAGCTACCTGCGCGGCGAGATCGAGAGCTTCCCCGAGAAGGAGCGGGCCATTTCGGAGCTGCAGCTCGCCATCGAGGAGACGCGCCGAATCTACTCGCTTCTCCTGCAACGCTACGAAGAAGCCCGGATCAACGAAGCCAGCGACCCTCGGGTCGCCAGTGTGGTGATCGTTGACCCGGCTCGGGTTCCAGCAGAACCGAGCGGGCCGCGTCGGGCGCGCAACCTGGCTCTCGGACTGATGTTCGCCGCCGTCGGAGCAGTGGGCATCGCGCTGCTCGCGCATCGGATGGATCCCACGGTCAAGTCTCCCGACGATCTGCAGCAGATGGGTGTGGCGAAGGTGGTGAGCGTCCCGTACGCGGGGAAGAAGCGATGACCCGGGTACGGCACGGAGAACCTCGCGGAGGGCGTGTACGGAAATGAAGCAGGAGGAAGAGAAGAAGATGGCCTCGGCTCTGTTGGCTGAGGAGCCGGAGACGGCCCTGGTTCATCCGGACGAGGCGCCGCTGCGGGAGCAGAACAGCTACGAAGGATCGACGGTGCTCGGTGAAAGGGAAGTCGACGCAGGTGCGCTGGGAGAAGACGGCGTTTCGCTGCTGGACTATGCCTACTTGCTCGACCATCAGAAGAAAATGGGAGACGAGGAAGGGAACGGGAGTGTGACCTTGGCCGGGGGCGCCGTGGAGGGCGACGCGGGGGTCCTCGAACCCTGGCCACTGGAAATCGAGAGGGGTGGGCGGGAGATTGCCGCGTTGCTTCTCGCTGAGCGCCGGCAAAGCGGCCGGCGGGCGTTCCTGTTCGTCGGTCCGTCGGGCGGCGAGGGCACGACCTCCCTTGTGCGCGCCACCGCCGAAGCCCTGGCGCGGGCTGATCACACCGTGTTGCTGGTGGACACGGACTTGCGCAAGAATCACCCTGGACGGCGCTACGGTGTGGATCCGGAGAACGGACTGGTGGATCTGCAGTTCGGCCGGTGCAACGCGGACGAAGCTGTGCGCTCCACGCCCCTGCCCGGCCTACGGTACCTTCCCCCGGGGATACTGCGCAGCGGCGAGGAGGTCTCCGACGTTCATCTGCCCGATCTGCTGGCCGGGTGGCGGCGAAACGTCGAGTTCCTGCTGGTGGATGCGCCTCCGGCGCTGGACAATCCCCTGGCGGGCCTGTGGGCCCCGCTGGTGGACGCGGCTGTGGTGATCGTGAGGGCCCACCGGACGCGCCGGCACGCTCTTGCTGCATTGCTTGAAGAACTGCGACGACGGGAGTGCGCGGTGGCTGGTGTAGTGCTCAATCAGCGCGATTTCCCGTTGCCGGACTGGTTGTACCGACTCCTGTGAGACCGAGGGATGGCGCGAGAAGAGACTGAAGGCGCTGTGCGCCAGGTTCTGCTGTTCAGCTACCACTTCCCGCCCAACTGGGAAGTCGGTGCGCGGCGACCCTACGCTCTGGCCCGGCTGCTGCCCCGTCACGGTTGGCGGGTTACGGTGGTCACGGTGCGCCGGCCTGACGAGGCATTTGTCGACCTGAGAGGCCGTCGCCCATTGCCGCGATCGACGCGAGTGGTGAGGACTCCTTCCTTCGAGCTGGCGCGGGTGATGCGTCGGATGTACCGGTTGCTGGGCGGGGCGGGCCGCGAGATGGCCGAACGGGCTCGTCCAGCGGGAAACGGAGCTGCGGCAGGCGGTGGTGCGCTGGGCCAGCGTCTGCGCGACTTCGCCTACAACTGGGTCTACGTGCCGGACAAGCGAGTGGGCTGGGTGCCCTACGCGGTGGCGGCCGGGCTGCGCGAAACTCGTCTGAGGCGGCCGGACGTGCTCGTCACCACCTCGCCGCCGCATTCCGTGCACCTCGCCGGCTATCTGCTGGCCCGTCTGACGGGACTTAAATGGGTGGTGGACTTCAGAGACCTCTGGACCAAAAACACCCTCCACGCTCCGACCAGCCTGGCGAAGCGCTACGCGTTCGAGCGCTGGTTGGAGGAGCGCGTGCTGGTGCGGGCGGACCGGATTGTGACCACCAGTCAGGGGTCGCGGGATCTCCTGCTCAACACGCTGCCTTCTCACGGGTGGCACAAAGTGCGGGTGATTCCCAACGGCTACGATCGGCTCTCCGCGGAGCCAGATCGCCCTTCCAACGGCGCATTTCGTCTCAGTTTGACCGGGAGACTGTATCCCGGTACGTTCGAGCCGCTCCTGGGCGGGCTCCACAAGGCTGTGGAACTGGAGCCTGGTCTGCGTGGCAAGCTGCACCTGCACCTGATGGGGCACCTGGACGACACGGTTTCCCCAGAGCGGGCCGGCCAGGCCGGTGTGGAGTTGCAGTTGAGCGAATACGCCCATCCCGAGCAGGCCGCGCGGGTACAGGTAGGGAGCGACCTTCTCGTGTGCGCCATCCCCAGAAGGCCCTTTGCGGAAGCCTGGCTGCCCTACAAGCTGGTCGAGTACTTGGGCAGACGGAAGCCGATTCTCTTCGTCGGGCCGCGTGGGGAGGCCTGGGACCTCGTTCGCCGATCTCGGCTCGGCTGGGTGGCCGAACCGGACGACGCGGACGCCATAGCCTCTGCCCTGCTGGCGGCCTACCGCCTTCGTGCCGATGGCCGATTGCCCAGTGGCCCGGGTAACGGCTTTTTCGAGGAGTGGAGCGTGGAACACCGCGTTGCGCAATTCGCAGCCTTGCTGGATGAAGTGGTGGGAGCATCCGCAGCGAATGAGTGAGCTGGTAGCTCCACCGCCCTTTTCGCCCTCGCTGGCGCCAGCGCGTGGGGTTTCGGTCGAGCGTAGGGGTTCAGGAGGGACTGTTGTTTCGTTTCGGCGGCAGGGAGGTGCTTCGGGGAGGAAGGATGCGATCGGAGGAGGGACGAATGTGGGCGCGGCTCCGCGGTGTCGGAGCATCCCGGTCGCACCGGGTTCGGATCCGCGTGGGAGCCGCAACCTACTGGATGATTTCCTCGGGAGACTGGTTCACCACCGCGGAGATCGCCGAGGTCGAACTCGAGACGCGTGGTTCAGATGGAAATCCGGCTGCAGAACTTCGCCCACTCGGTGGCTGAAAGGAGGCGCGGTCCCCAGTTGCTTCTGCAGCTGGCACTGGTGGGATTCGGCCTGCTGCTGTTGGCGGCTCCGCTTCCGACGAAGGCGGTGCTGGCGCTCGGCGCTCTCGTAGCGGTCGGGAGTGTGGGGCTGGTGCTGCTCGGGGCCGATCTTTCCTCCGGCCTGGTGCTGTGGCTGTTCTTCTTTCCGTTCTACCGGGGTTGGAGTTTCCTCCAGTTGCCGGGCATGCCCAATCTCAGCCCGGACCGGCTAGTCTGGTTGGTGCTGGGTGGGATTGTGCTGGTGGACGCGCTGGTGAGCCGGGACGAAAGGTACCGCTTCGGGGCTGTCGAGTGGGCGATGGTCATTTTCCTGTTGGTCACACTTGCGTCGATGGTGCGTTCGGGAGCCGTGCACAATCGTGACGCAGTGGGTGACTACTTGAACCGCCACTTCATCCCGATGACCCTGTACATGCTGGCTCGCTACACTGTGCGCAGCCAGCGGCAGGTTTGGCCAATCCTCGTGGCAGCCGGGGCAGTAGCCGTGTACCTGGGGATCACGGCGGTGTGCGAGCACTACGGGATCTCGGCCCTGGTCTTTCCCCGGTACATCATGGACCCGAACGTGGGTATCCACTTCGGTCGGGCCCGGGGTCCGCTGCTGCAGGCCGCGGCCAACGGTACGCTGCTCGGCATGCTTTTCCCGACCTGCTTGTTCGCTCTGGAGCATGCGCCCCGTGGCTACCGCCCTCTTTTCCTGGTGGCTCTCTTTTTACTGCCGGTGGCCGTGTTCTTCACCTACACGCGGGCGGCCTATCTCGGATTTGTGTTGGCGGTGGCGTTCTATTTCGCGCGTTCTCCGCGTGCGCGGCGCGGTCTCCTGGTGGCGGCTCCCCTTTTGGTGTTGGTGTTGGCCGTGCTGACACCTGTGCTGGTGAGCCAGTACGAGACGGCCCGCTCGGACGATGCGCTGCCGATTCTGGATCGGCTCAATCTGTACGCCACGGCTGTGAACATGTTTCTGCACGCACCGCTGTTCGGGCATGGCTTCTACACCTTTCCGGTGAAGAGCGCGAGCTACTTCGTGGAGATGGTGAAACTACCCCGTTTCTGGGTGGGGCACGACACGCCTTCGCACAACACGTTCCTGGAAATCCTGGCCGACGAGGGGTTGCTCGGGTTTCTACCCTTCATGGCGGTGTTTGCGTTTCTGGGCTTGAGGGTGCTGCGGGCGACCTGGCCGGATGGGGTTGCTGCCGAAGATGTCCGAGCGCTGTTCCTGAGCACCACGGCGGCGCTTTTCGCCAACAGCTTTTTCATCGTGCAAAATCGGGTGGTCATTTTCGGCTTCTACTTCCTACTCTGGGGAGCTTTGACGGGACTACTGAGACCAGGTCTGGAAGCCCGGAGGTCCGGGGCATGAGTCACTTCATCGGCTTTTTGAGCGCACCAAACTGCCAATACGTGCGCGCCCGCGTTCGCGCTCTGACGCTGGATGGCCGAGGCTGCCGCGTGGTGCGGACGCGGGACCGTCGTGTCACACTCTGTCTGGTCCACTCTACTCACGGCGGTGAGAATGGCCGGCCGGAGCTGATTGTGTGGCAGGACGCGAACGGAACGTTGCACTTGGAGCGCCGTGCGTCTTCGAGAGAACGATCCTGGGGCGACGGTGAGCGGGTCTGGCTCGGCTACGAGCCGCACGTGGGGCGGCTGAGACTGGGACGCAGCCTCACAGCCCGGGAGACGATCTACTACGCGCGGCACCCAGCTTCAGGAGCGATCGTGTTCTCCAACGCGCTGCCCCCCGTGCTACACCTGACGGGCGCTTGGCGCGACCTGTCCACGGTGGGCCTGGCGTTCTACCTGGGCCTGTGGGGTGTTCCGGCGCCCTGGACCCTGTTCGAGCGCGTGTGGAAGGTGGGTCCGGGCAGGTCGGTGGAAATCCGGCTGGGGAAACCGCTGCCGATTCCGGAGACGGGTGCCTCTCTTCCAGTTGCGCGCAGGGGGCGTCTCCGAGCATCGGAACTGCGCAAACGGATCGAGGGCGAAGTGTGCGAAGGGGGCCGCGGCGTGGATGCTCCCGGAATCGTGCTGAGTGGTGGTCTGGACTCCAGCGTCGTGGCGGCCGTACTGGCGGACGCGAGCGAACGCCAGCTGGAGGGGTTCACGCTTCTGTACAGACCCGATTCTCCGCTGGCGCAGCTCAATTGGGATGCGGAGTACGCGCGGGAGGTTGCGAGCGAGTTGGGTATCCCCCTTCGCACGCTGGTTGTGGACGAACGCACGTCCGGTTGGGCGATGGCCGGGTTCCTTCTGCGCCACAGCGACGAGCCGGTGGCGGATCCGGCGATTGTACCCCTGTTCCTGCTCGCCAACTCGGCGCGGGCGAATGGTTGCTTTCACCTGTGGGATGGTCGGGGGGCTGACGAGCTTTTCGCCATGGGCCACAGCTACTGGAAGCTGCTCGCCTGGTGGTGGTCCGGGCGGGTCCCGCAGGTGCTGAAGAGCTGGGCCAGACGCTGGATCGGCGCCCCGGAATGGAACAGCAAGGACGGCAAGTGGTTCGCGCCCACCGATGCCGAGTCGGCGCTCTGGTACGAATACCTGCTCGAGCCGTCGGAACTCGAGCGGCTGCTGCCCGGCTTCCCCCGAGATGTGCTCTCCAGCTACTTCGACGAGCTGGCGAAACGAGCCGGGGATGAGCGGGCTCCTGGTCTCGCCCAGCGGTCCGAGTGGGAAATCTGGTTCGCGGAGCAGAACCAGAGGATGATGGATGTGCTGACGAAAGTGACCGGAGTTCATTTTCACAGCCCCTTCGCCAGCGAGTCGGTGGTGCGGTTCGCGTTCAGCGTTCCGCTGTCGGCGAGGATGCCTTGGTTCCGCGACAAAGCTCTCGTCCGCCGCGCCTTCGGATCGATGGTCCCGCGCCGGGTGCTCCGCAGACGCAAGCGTGGGCTCGCCACTCCAGCGCTCCTCTGGCTGGAACGTGCGAAGCCTTTCTTGGGGCGCTACTTGCGCGAATTACACGACTTGTACGGAAACGCGCCCGTACGCTGGGATGAGGTGGGTCGCTGGTTGGAAGAGCCGGGGCGCGACCCGGGCTATTCCTGGCTGCTCATGACCCTGGTTCTGTGGCTCCACGGCCACGCTGTGGGTCGGGTTCCGGAGATCCCGGTGGGTCCGTCGGATCGCTCGGAAGTCGAGAGAGAGCTGGCTCTGGTGGGATGACGACGTGATCGGCTCGGTTCGAAAATTCTTCCAACAATCGGTGGTGTACACGCTGGGCAATATCCTGAGGAAGTCTCTGTCTTTCCTCATTGTGCCCGTTGTGACGCGCTTCATGCCCGCCAGTGAGTACGGCGTGTACGCCCTTTTGATGGCGCTGAACGCGTGGCTCACCGAGATCTACCACCTCGGGCTGGGGACAGCGGTCACGCGCATCTATTTCGATTTTCGAGACCAGGAGTTGCGAAAGCGCTACTTGGGTTCGATCTGGGCGTTCGTCACGATATTCACGTTCGTCCTGAGCTTGCTTCTCACCCTCGTGGGCAGACCAGTCTTTGCGAGGGTCCTGCGCGACATTCCCTTCTGGCCGCACGTGCTGCTGGTGGTCTGGGCCACGTTCTTTGGCATGTTTGGACTGCTCCCCTACGTGGTGCTACGCATCCGCGAGGAGACGTGGAAGTTCGTCCTGATCGTTGTGGGCAACGCCCTTGGGTCTGGCGGACTGTCGATTCTCTTCGTCGTAGTGTTCCGCCTCCAGGCGCTGGGGATGGTCCTGGCGGTGTTCGTCACCACCATCGTGTTCATGGGCATCTTTGGGTTTTTGCTCCGGGGCATGATCAGTCTGAAGCTGCGCGGCTACCCGGTCTTGCAATGGCTGCGGTCGAGTCTAGTCTACGGGATCCCGATCGTGCTCCTGGAGCTGGGGTGGGTGGTGCTCGAAAGCTCGGATCGCTTCCTGCTGCAACACTACCTGTCTCTCGAAACGGTGGGACTGTACTCTCTCGGGTACGCACTGAGCAAGGTGATCAACTACGTGACCGATTCGGTGGAACTGGCCTGGGCGCCATTCTTCTACCGCACTGCTGCGGAGCAGTCGGCTGAGGCCCCCGGCATCTTTGCGTACGCCGCGAGCTACTACTGCGGCTTGCTGATCGTCCTCGGTCTCGCAGTCGTTCTGTTTCGGCATCAGTTCGTCGCCGTGATGGCCCCGCGGGAGTACTGGGGAGCGGTGCAGGTGACCCCGGTGATCGTGCTGGCGTCGGTGTTCCGCGGGCTCTACAACATCCCGGCGCGGGGCCTCATGCAGGAGAAGCGAACGCACTATTTCCCCGGGATCGTCTTCGCGGGAGCTGGGATCAACGTGCTGCTCAACGTCCTGTTCATCCCGCGCTTCGGGATGATGGGTGCGGCTTGGGCCACGGCCATCGCCCACGCGGTGATGCTGGTGGTCACATTCGTGGTGTCGCAGAGGACGTACCCGATTCCGTACGAGCTGGGCAGGATCGGCAAACTGGTCGGCGCAGCCGGGATCATCCTCGCTGCGGGCGAGTTGTTGCCCGCTCCGAACGGGATGCTGGGACTCGCTTACAGAAGCGCCCTGTTCCTCAGCTTTCCCCTGCTGCTGTACTGGTTCGGCTTCTTCGGGCGGGCGGAGAGAGAGTGGTTCCGGGAAGCGGTCGGAAGAAGAGTGCGACTTGTGAACGGAAGGGTGGGGTGACGTGGCAGCGATCCGCGATAGAGGCCCGAGGCTGCGGCTGCTGGTCCTGAGCCGGAACTACCCGCGGCCGGGTAGGCCGGCGCTGGGCACCTACGTGGCCAGCCAGGTGAAGTGGCTGCGCCGCTGGGCCGACGTGCATGTGGTCAGCCCCGTCTCCCTGACCCCTTCCATCGCGGCTCGGAGGGATGCTGAGGACTGGCGGGCTTGGCTGCGGGATTGGCGCCGCAGCCTGCACGCGCTTGGCGACCTCAAGGATGGCGCTGCACCCCGCTGGTTTCACCTGCCGAAGCGCCCCTTCGAGGCGACCGAAGGATTGCTGCTGGCCGGAGCCCTGGCCATTCAGGCACGGCATTTCTTGCCCCCGGGGTGGCGTCCGGACCTGATCCACGGCCACTTCGTCTTCCCCGATGGTTTCGCGGCGGTGCTGCTGGGCCGGATCTGGCGTCTCCCCGTGGTGGTCACGGGCCACGGAAGCGATTTGAATCTTCTCCCGCATCGGAGCCGATGGATTCGGCGGGCCATCCGGTGGACGCTGAGGCGAGCGGATGCAGTGGTGGTCGTGTCGGCCTCGCTCCGCAGAGAAGCACTGAGGTTCGGCGCGGTGCCTGACCGATTGCGGGTGGTGCCCAACGGCTACGAGAGGACGGGAGCCGGGACCATCTCCCGGGGTGAGGCGCGTGCTCGGCTCGGGGTACCGGAGAACTCAAAGGTGATCCTGTATGTGGGCAATCTGTTTCCAGTGAAGGGCGTGGACCTTCTGCTGCGCGCTTTCGCGCGACTCGATGGGCGAGCGCCTGACGCCCGGCTGTACTTGGTGGGCGAAGGATTCGCGCGACGCCAATTGGCCAGCCTGACTGGCGAGCTCGGCCTCAATGGGAGGGTGGTTTTCGTGGGGGCGCGGCCCCATCGGGAAGTTGCGCTGTGGATCCGGGCGAGCGACGTCGTAGCATTGGCGAGCCGAAGCGAAGGCTGGCCCACGGTTGTGACCGAAGCCCTCGCCCTCGGGAGACCGGTGGTGGCGACTCGGGTGGGTGCGGTACCGGACCTGCTGTTCTCCGAGGAGCTAGGCCTCGTGGTTGAGCCAGGTGACGAGAGGCAATTCGCGGAGGCGCTGTACAGGGGTCTCTCGCGTGGCTGGAGCGAAGCGAAAATCCGCGCTCTCGCTCCTGTGAGGGCCTGGCGGGACGTCGCCCAGGAGCTGCTCCGGGTGTACGGCGAGGTGGTGAGGAAATGAAGCAGATCACGCGCAAAATCGCGCTGCCGTACGGTCGGCTGGTAGAAGCAGCGCTGCGGTGGCGGAAGGCTTCCGCGGTTGCCCGACGGGATCCGGTGGTCCTCGTGCTGGCGATGCACCGCGTTCTGCCTCGAAACTCGGAGTGGTTGCGCCCATCGCTGGTGGTGTCCACGGGCACGTTCGAGCACCTGCTGGGCGAAATCTCCTCCGCGTTTCGCGTGGCAAGACTGGAAGATCTGGTGGCGCTTTTTGCCGGGGAAGGTGGACCGGAGGGCGACGCGGTCTTGCTGACTTTCGACGACGGGTACCGGGATCTCTACGACCACGCCCTCCCGGCTCTGACGTCGAAGGGGATTCGGGCGAGCTTCTTCCTCACCACGGGGTTCCTAGACGGGGCCCTTCCGCTGTGGTGGGATCTGCTACTCGTTCTGGCGAAGGAGGGTTTCACGGAGCCGGTTCGTAGGGCACTCCGTCGCTTGCTGGAGCTCGGAGCGAACGGAGGCGCTCGACTTACGGGTGACCCGATGCGACTGGACGACGTGAACCGGGTGATTCGGCTCGTGCCCGCGCTGGGCTGGCGCGAGCGAAAGGCTTTTCTGGAAAACGTCCTGGCCAGCTTCGGCGGCAACGGACGCACCGAATGGATCCGCGAGCAACTTCCGCCCGCACTGGAGTGGGCGCACGTTCGCCGGATGCTGGAGTTGGGCCACAGCATTGGCGCTCACGGCGTGAGTCACCTCGAGTTCGTCGGCTGCAGTCCCGAAGAGGTCGAAGAGGAGGTCCGCGGCAGTGTGGCGAGGATTCGGCAGGAGCTCGGCCGCCAACCCGTTGCTTTCGCGTACCCCGGCGGGTTCACCTTGCCGGAACCAGAAGGGTTGCTCGGATCGCTCGGAATCCGCGTGGCTTTCACCACGCAGCCCGGCTGGGTTCGACGTTCGGACCACCCGCTTCGACTGCGTCGGGTGAACCTGTGCGAGGAGGTGCTGGTCGACGAGCGGGGGACGTTCCGGCGCGAGCTCTTCTACGCAGCGGTGGGCGGATTGTTCGAGAAGGGGAATGGACTCCGGAGGAGGGCCATCGCTTGGCTGAGGAGGCTGGGATGGCAGTAGTCTGGATCACGACGACGGCGGGCTTTGAGAAACTGCGGCCCCACTGGAACCGGCTACTCGAGCGGAGCTACAGGCCGGAGATCTTTCGCACCTGGGAGTGGCTGTTCACCTGGTGGGAGAGCTTCGCCACGCCGGAAGATCAGCTGGCTATCGCCACGGTGCAGCACGGTGCCGAGGTGCTGGCGATCGCCCCGATGTACCTGCAGGAGAGAGAGGGGCTAGTCCGCACCGAGCGACGTCTGCGCCTGCTCGGGGACCGCAGCGTGGGCAGCGATTTTCTGGACTGGATCGTGCCCTGGCCGGATGAGCAACGCCTCACCGCCGTACTACTGGATGCGATGCTGGCGGAGTTCGGCAGAGGGGTCGTGTACGATCTGCTGGACGTGGCAGCCGACTCGGCCGTGGCTCGCCGCGTCGTGCCTTTGCTCTCGGACAAGGGATGGGTGGTGAAGCAGGCGGTACGCTATCACTGCCCCTACCTTCAGCTCCCGCCCACCGTGGAGGAATTCGAGAAGCGCTTGAGCCCCAGAACGCGAGAGTCGCTGCGACGCAAGTTGCGCAAGCTCGGGAACAGTGGGCGCTGGGAGCTGTGGCACGGCGGGAAGGAGATCGCCCTGGAGGATGCCCTCCGTCTTCTCTGGGTTCTGCACGACCGCAGATGGGAGGGGCGCGAGGGAGACAGCACGCGGCGCGAAGGGTTCCGAGAATTCCACGCGCGGCTGCTCAATCGCATGCGCGAAGAAGCCCAGCTCGTCTTGCTCAGGCTGGACGGGAGGCCGATCGCCGCCCAGTACAATTTCCGGTACCTCGACAAGCTGTACCAGTACCAGTCCGGCTTCGATCCAGAGTTTGCGGCGCTTTCCCCTGGCATGGTGCTGATGCTGCTGGTGCTGCGCGAAGCCATCGAGGACTCGGTGGCGTGGTTCGAAATGCTGCGCGGAGAAGAGGGCTACAAGGGGCATTTCGCTCGCTCCCGGCGGATCACCTACAGGGTGCTGGCGGGGAGCAGCGTTTTGGCCCTTTCGCGAGATCTGTTGCCCCAGACCTTGCGACAGGCAAAGAGAACCCTGTTGTCGAGACTCGGAAAGGAGTGAGGAGGCAAATGTCTCGACTCGGTTTGGCGGAGCCCACAGTCACATCGACTCGCCGGCCCCGGCACGATGGGATGATGGTCTGGACCACGCCGGAGATGCTGGAGGCGGCGCGAGCTAGCTGGGATGATCTTGTGCGGGCCTCCGGGGCTCGGGGTCCCTTCGCCACCGCTCCGTGGCTGCTGAACTGGTGGCGTCACTTTGGACGGCAGCGCGACCTTCTGGTAGCTTGCGGCAGGGATGGTGAGCGTCTTCGTTGGGGTCTGCCGCTGAGTTTCGGCGAGGAAACGATCGGCGGTTTGCGGGTGGGCGTGGTGCGCAGCCTGACTAACGTCCACTCTGGTCCGCTCGATGCCCTCGTCCGGCAGGGTGGAGAGACCGGTGCACGGGCAGGGCTCTTCCGGCTGCTCGCGGATTTGGACTGGCACATTGTCATCTTCGAATACCTTCCGGAGGAATCGCATCTGAGCCGTTGGCTCGTTGGGCGTTACCCCGTGTACGTGCGGCCGGGGTTGCACAGCCCTTTTGTTCTTCTGGAGAGGGATTTCGAGAGTTTCCTGGCCGTGCGCGGGCGACACTTTCGCCAACGGATCCGCCGGAAATTGCGCAAGGCGAGCAACACCGCCGGTTTCGAGATACGGACGGCAATCCCCGGTGAAGTAGTGCCCGGCGAATTTTGGACCGCGCTGGAACACGTTGAGCGCCACAGTTGGAAGGCACAAACGGGCACGGCGATCGTCAGCGAACCCGTCACTTCGGCTTATTACTGGAGTCTGGTCCAGCTCGTCGTGACCCAGGGCTGGTCGTATTTCACCTGGTGTCGTTTGCACGGAGAACCGGTGGCCTACGATCTGGCGGTGGCGTACGGTGACACCGTGTACAGCCTCAAAATTGGCTACCACCAGGAATACAAGGACCTGTCACCCGGCCTGGTGGCCAAGACCATCACCATCCAGCGAGCCTGTGAAGACGGCTACCGCGAGAATGATCTGATGGGTCACGTGGAACCGTGGAAGATGAGCTTCACCAACAACGTGCGACGGCACGTGACCTTGTACGTTTTCAACCCCGCCAGGCCGCGGGCGATGTTCCTGTGGCGATTCTGGTTCCGGCCTCGGGAGAGACTCGGCCGGATGTCGATGGTCGAGAAGCTCCGCGGCTCGAAGGTCGGTCAGGTGCTGGTGCGCAGACTGGGTCTCGTGTAGGAGGAACGGGTGGATCGTGCGGTCGGCCGCGCCTCCGTTCGGTCAGGCGTGGTCGTGCGGCGCGGCGGCAAAACTTCCTTGAATTGAGGAGCGAGAACGATGCGAGTGGCGATGATTTCCTGCTGGTTCCGCAATCAGGTGTACAGCGACTACGCCGCGGGTTTGCGGGAAGCTCTGGAAGCAGAGCTGGGTGAAGAGGTAACGATCATCACCGGAGACTGTATCTGCGCCGTCCGCAATGGCTCGGGCTTTGAAAACCTGGTGGACGCGCGTTGCCGGACCGTTGATCTGGAATACCTGACCAACCCGCGGGGACCGGCTCGGAACGTGAAAATGGCGCGCAAGCTGGCTCGCGACTGGCGATTTGGCCACAATTTCCTCGGTCTGGCTGCAGACGCCGACGTAGTGCACTTCCAGGAGGTCACCAACGCCTTCGGCACTGCTGCGGCGTTGGGTTTCCTCAGCAGCCCGAGCGACCAGAGGCGGGTGATCACCGTGCACGAGCTGGAACGGTTCACGGATCGGCTCCGCTTCCTCTACCGGCTGTACAACCGGGCCGACGCGGTGCTGGTTCACTCGCGGCAGTTGAAAGAACAGCTTGTGGAGCTCGGTGTCGACGACCGTCGCATTCACGTGGTTCCGTTCGGCGCCCGGGTGGCGAGCGTCGTTCCGGATCGGCGGGAGGGAATCGTGTACTACGGCGGCCATCACCTGTTCTCGGGCAAAGGCTTCGAAGATTTTCTCCAGTCCCTCCAGATTCTGCGCAGGAGCATGGAGCTGCCGGTGGTGCGGGTGATCGGCTATTTCCGCGGCGATGATTTGCAGAAGGGCCAGCGGAGGGTGGAGGAACTCGGGCTGTCGGAGGTTGTGCGCTGGTGGGACCATCCGAGCCGGGAGGAGTACGAGCGGGCGTTCGCGGAAAGCGCGGTCGCCGTGATCCCCTACGTGAGCGGTAGCCCCATTTTCGTCGCCTCGCAGGCACTGGCCCACGGCACTCCCGTGGTGGGTACCCGACTTCCGGAAATGGTGGAGTATTTAGGGCCCCTGGCCCGCTACGTGGAACCCGGTTCGCCGGTACAGCTCGCCTACGCGGTGGATTCCCTGTTGGCGAGTGCGGCCGAGCGGCGGGAACTGGCAGAGAGGATGCTGGAAAGAGCGCGTGTGAGCCTGGACTGGTCGGTTGTGGCGCGAAGAACCCTTCACATCTACCGTGGAGAGGAACCACTATTGGATCCAGATCCCTGGCCCAAGGCGGAGGCCGTTGCCGTATGATGCTCGAAGGTGAAAACATCATCTGCTTCGCAGGCGAGGACTGGTGGTACCACAACCCCCATTCCAAGAACCACCTGATGAAGATCTTCGCCCGCCGCAACCGGGTGCTTTTCCTGAATTCGATCGGGTTCCGTTTTCCCAGCACCAGCGACGCGGCGTTCGCGTACCGTGTGGTGAACAAGCTGCGAAGCTATCTGCGCCCCCCAACCCGAGTGGCCGAAGGCCTGGTGGTGGCGAGTCCAGTGATGCTGCCCTTCTACGGAAGGCCAGCTCTCTTTCAGGCCGCGAGTGCCATTCTACTGGGACAGATCCGCTGGCTAAGTCATCGCTACGGCCTGCGCAATCCGATCCTGTGGGTTGGGATGCCCACGGCGCAGCCAATTCTGGCCCGCTTGCGGCCGAAACTGACGGTCTACCACTATTCCGACAAGTTCACCGCGTACGAGGGAGTGCCCCAGCTCGTGCGCCGGCTGCACGAGCGCCTGATTCGACAAGCGGATCTGGTCGTGTTCGCCGGGAAGCAGTTGTTTGCGGAAGAGGCCCACAAGAATCCCAACTCTGTGCTTCTACCGCACGGAGTGGATGTGGATCATTTCTCCCAGGCTATGGAGCAGGACGGCGGGGTTCCTCGGGACGTGGCGCAGATCCCACGGCCCATCGTGGGGTTCTGGGGTGAGCTGAACTATTCGGTGGATCAGCGCTTGATCCGTCAGGTGGCGGTGTGGCTTCCGAAGGTGTCGTTCGTCTT
>CAYXFI010000002.1:6114-45885 GCA_964464205.1 uncultured Cytophagia bacterium | reverse complement strand
CGCCACGGTGATCACCTGGCCCGTGTTGACGCCCACCCGAGCGCTCGCAGTCATCCGGCCTCAAATCCAACGGTGCAAAAGAGTCAAACCTACGCACCGATGTAGCCTCAAAAGGACGAAAGTGACGTAGTCGAACTAGCTTCACTGCCTGCTGTCGCCCCCACCGTGAGCTCGTTGCAGCTTGCGGAAGCAGTTTTCTGTGTTTGGAGAGCAAGGTCAAATGGTCTACTTGCTGGTTTTTCTGGTCATCTGGGTAGCCTCTTTCCTGTTCGCCATGCTCGGCCTGGGCGGCGGCATGGTGTACGTCCCCGTCCTCAAGTGGAGCGGCTTCCCGGTCAAGGAAGTGGCCATTCCGCTCGGGCTGTTGCTGAACGGCCTGAACACGCTGCTGGCGCTGATCCCCTACGCGCGCCATAAGCTGGTGGACTGGCGCGGCGGTGCCACCACTGCCGCTGCGGCGTTCGTGGCTGCGCCGATTGGAGCGTACACGGCCGGGTTCGTGCCCGTTCGCACGCTCCTGATCCTCTTCTCGATCGCGGTTCTGGCTGCCGCTTTTCGGATGGTGGCTTTCTCGCGACAGCCCGAGCCCGAGGAGCCGCTCGCCGGCTGGAAGCGGGCCCTGCTCGGGAGCGGTGTGGGTGCCTTCGCGGGGTTCGCCGGTGGATTGCTCGGCATCGGCGGTGGTTTCATCATTGCCCCGGCTTTGATGTGGATGGGCTACCCAACCAAACAGGCCGCGGCAACAACGGCGTTCGTGGTGACGTTTTCTTCTTTTTCGGGCTTCCTGGGACACGTGGCCGAGGGGAACTTCAACTGGACCCTCACGGCGATCGTGGTCCTGGCCGTGCTGCTCGGTTCGCAACTGGGGGCCAACTTCATGTCGGAGCGCGCCCGGCCGAAACGCGTCAAACAGCTCTACGCTGCGGTTCTGTTCGCTATCGCGGTGAAGCTGATTCTGGGCGTCCTGTAGCCACGCATCTTTGTTCGTGTGCACAGAGTGGGTCGGCCAGACAGGAACACAGAGGCAACCCCTGGGGATTCGAGCAACGTGGCTCTCACACGATTGCCAGAAAGGTGTCGTGCGGCGGGATCTCCTTGAATGCCGCCTTGATTTTGCTTGTACTGAACGGCTGAATGAAGAGGGGCGGATTTGGCGCCAGGTAGAACCGAAGATCTGCGCGGGACGGAAATGAGGACAGAAAGGCTCGCTGGAACCTTCGCTGCATTTTTGCTGGCTTTTGGTCTGACGGGATTGGCGGACTCAACAGCGGTGCTGGCTGGCGCTGGGTCTGTGGGCGGCTACACGCAGTTGCGGTACGAAAGCGATTTCCACGAGAACGGCGGGTTTGCCATTCGGCGGATGAAAATGTGGAAGAAAGGCCCGGTGTCCGGAGCGCCGGGCTGGTTCTGCAAGGTGCAGCTCGCCACCAGTAACAAGGGGCGGGGCTCGGTTCACGTGCGGGAAGCCCACGCCGAGTTGCGCGGCTCCGGCTGGCAGGTGATCCCGGGTCAGACGGCCCCACCGTTTGTGCTTCAGCAGATTCAGACGGACCGGGAGATCCCCGTGTTCGAGCGCGTCGCGGTGTGGGACGCTCTGCACCCTGCGGTTGAGACGGACTGCCGGGACATCGGCGCCATGCTGGCCCTGGCCCCGTGGCTGGCGCCAGGCCACCTCGAGCTGGGACTTTTCAACGGGGCGGGCACCAACCGCCTGGTTCCCGCTCCGGGACCACCACAGTGGTGGGCCGCTTTGTGGTACGTCAGCACCGGCGACCGGGCAGCGGGCATGTGGGGCGTGTCGTTCGTGCGTCGCCGCCTGCGAGAAACAGTTCTGCCCGAAATCCTGGGGCCGTCTGTCGCGTTCAGCGGGCTCGACCGGCGCGAAGGTGTGGAGTGGCTCTGGCAGCTTGGGAGGCCTGAACTGCAGGTGGAAGCGTTGCAGGCGCGGCTTGACGCCTGGCGGGCGAGCGGATCGTACGAACTTGCCACGTAGCGGCTTGTCTCCGGGCACAAAATTGTCGCCTACCACGATGTGTTCAAGCGACCTCGCCACGCGTTTGCGAAACATCGCGAGGTCGGGGTTGGTTACCTCTTACAGGCACCTGAGAATGGCGTCCGTTGCTGGGCTTTTCTTGTGAAGCCGTGGGAGGCTCCGTGGTGGCGTGTGTTCAAGGTTCAGCTTCAGGTTTTGCTGCCTTGGGCGCAGGCCTGGGAGGTGGCTTTTGTTGCGTTTTGCCATCCTGTGTCGCAACGGAAGAGCGCAGGAGAAACTGAAGTGGCGAGGCGTGCGCACCTGCTGGGTGTGCTTCTGGGTCTGGGGCTACTTTTGCCACGTGCTGACGCGACTGCTGGCGGTGGGTTGAGAGGCTGCGTCCAGATTCGCTGGGAGAGCGCCCACGGCGACCGCGCCGGGTTCAGCGTTCGGAGGGCGAAAGTCTGGAAGAAGGGGCGCGTTGCGGGAGCGCCCGGATGGTCCTACAAATTGCAAATGGAGACGGATTCGCGGCGCCGCGGGCGGCCGCACCTGCAGGATGCTTACGCCGAGTTTCGTAGTGGACGCTGGCGCGTGCGCTTTGGCCAGATGGTGCCGGAGTTTTCGCTGGAGCGCAGCCAGTGGGACTGCTACCTTCCCGTGGCGGAGCGCTCGCGCGCGGTCAACGCTCTGCACCCTGGCGCCGAGACGGATTGCCGGGACATCGGGGCTGCGGTTACTCTGGACACGCTTCTGGGCGGGGCACACGTGAGTCTGGGCCTGTTCAACGGTACCGGCGCGAATCGCCTAGCGGGTTCCGCCAATGGCGGGATGGTTGTGGGACGTCTTTTCTGGCGATTGCAAGCTGGTTCCTGCGGCCGCGGACACGTTGGCGCTTCGTTCATGCGCCGCCGGGCGCACGAGCAGACTTTCAGGAAGATTTTTGGAGACGGCCGGCTGTTCTCAGGAACGGACACCCGTCTGGGCGTTGAGGTTTCCTGGCGCGTGAAAACGGTTCGGATGCAGGCTGAGATGTTGCGCGGTACGTTGGGCCGGTGGCGTGCGGACGGCGGCTACGCGCTGGCTGCTTGGCAGGTCGGACCGGATCTTGAGCTGGTTGGCTACGCGGAGATTTTCCGCAGCGCTGATTCGCGGAAGCCGGAAGAACGCGAAACAGGACTGGGTTGCGTGTGGCAGAGCCGCGGTAACAGTGTGCGCTGGCTGGCGTTTGCGGCGGAGCACTGGTCGGTCAGCAAGTGGCTGGTTGTCCGGCTGCAGTTGCAGGTCCTGCTGAACTGAGGCTCGCTTTTCCGAAGAAACCGCGCTGGAGGGAGGGATGGTCAGCCTGGCAGGGAAACCCGTGCGCGTTCTGATTTTGTGCACGGGCAATTCCTGCCGTTCTCAGATGGCCGAAGCGTTTGTGAGGCGGCTGCGGCCGGGGTGGGAAGTGTACTCGGCGGGCACGGAGCCCGCGCCGGAGGTGCATCCGCTCACGGTTGAGGTTATGCGGGAAGTTGGCATCGACCTGTCGAGCGCACAACCGGAATCCGTGGACCGGTTCGTGCGTTTGCCCTTCGACTACGTGATCACGGTGTGCGACCACGCCCGAGAGACGTGCCCCGTGTTTCTGGGCGAGGTGCGACGCCGGCTCCACATCGGTTTCGACGATCCTGCCGAGGCGGCGGGTAGCAAAGCGGAAATTCTTGCGGAGTTTCGCCGCGTGCGGGACGAGATCCGGGATGCTTTCGAAAAGTTCGTGCAGGAAATCGAGAGCGATCCAGGAAAGGAGGAAGCGTAAGTCGCGGCGAGCTCTTCGTTTAGATCCGAACAGGATGTTGGGGCGCGGCTGCGCGAAGAGGACGAGTTGTGGGTCCGTATTCTGCGCGGCGGGAGACCTGGGAAGCAAGGCCTGTCGCCTTGGTTCGCGAGGGTTTCCCCGCGTCCTGTTTTCTCCGGGCGCTCTCGCCGAGAAAGGAGTACGCTGCAACCATTGGCTGCACCAGGTTCGGACGGGTTCGCCACGCAGACCAGGTTTACCGCCTCCTGCGCTCGCAACACTCGGCGAACCCGGTTTGGGTCCAGACGCGGGTGGTCAGGTCGAATGTTTGGGCCGCTCGTTGTGTCCAGAGCTGCGCGCATTTCTTGATGGGAGGTAGTGGCTGTGGCGGAGTCGCTGCTGCCTTTACGGGTGATTGGGTTTTCCAACGGTACGGTTGTTCTGAGGGGCTACCGCAGTACTGTTTGCGGACGCTGCGCGTGCGACCTGCCAGGTGCGGGGCAGGCGATCTGGGAGGTCAGAGTGGAAGCAGAAGAGGCCCCACCCGTGGGGGCGCAGGTGCACCTGGAAATTGCTCCAAAAGACTTCCTCGCCGGGGTGGCGACGTTGTACGGTTTGCCGCTCGTGTTTCTCTTCCTGGCGGTAGCGGTCGGGGTCTGGGTCGCCCCACGGCTTGGCCTGAACGGAAGCTCAGCCGCGTTGCAAATCGTGTCCGCTGGCGGAGGACTTCTCCTGTCCCTTCCGGTGCTCCACATCCTCGATCGCAAGCTGGCGCGTAAGCCGGGCTTCCAGCCGCGCCTAATTCGCGTGGCGGCTGTGCCGGGGGAGCTGCTCGGACTCGACGCTGCGAAAATCGGCGACGTGGAGGACTGCCGGGGTCTCGCCGCCTTGCGTTCGGACTGAAGGAGTGCTGCAAAGGCTTCGCGTGTTTCTTCTGTTCTCGCCGCAGCGCCACCCTCTTCAAGCAGGCCCGCTCTTTCCGGCAAGACTGCGCAACGCTTCCGTGCTTGGAAGAGGAGCAAACCTGCCTGCGCGACCTTGTTCCCGCTGGCTTTTCGTGCTTGACCGGTTGCTCGCCGGGGATGCGGGAGGATTCCCCGGGGAGCAGGTTGCTCGCTGTTGCCCTACTCACTACGCCAAATCACCTGGAGGCGAAACATGCGTGTTCTGGCGATTTTCGGAAGCCCGAGAAAGAACGGCAACTCGGCTCGCATGCTGGAAGCCGCCTTAGGCGAGTTCCCGGAAGGGACGGAAATTCGGCGCGCCTACGTAGCCGAGAAGAACATTGCCCCCTGTTGCGCCACCCGAGACTGCCAGACGCTCGGCTACTGTCCGATTGAGGACGACATGCAACAGCTCTACGGCGATCTAGACTGGGCGGAAATCGTCCTGTTCGCGACCTCGAGCCAGTTTGGCGACGTGTCGGCGCCGCTCAAGGCTTTCATGGAACGAACCTGGCCGCTGCGTGGGAAGTTGAAAAACAAGATCAGCGGCTACGTTGTGGCCGGCAGGCGCTACGTGGAAAGCAGCATCAACACGCTGCACGCCTTCATTTTGCGGCACAACATGATCCTGGGCGGGCGCGGGGGCATCGGCTACGGCTACCAGGAGGGCGACATCGAGAATGACGCGTTGGCGTTCGAGGACGCGCGCAAAATGGCCCGACGAGTGCTGGAAGTGTACGAACTGATTCACAAGTGTGGCGGGAGTCCAGCCACGGGCGGTGGGTGACGCTTTGTCCGCGGCGGCAACCCCTGAATTTTCCTGCGCAGAGGTTCGCGCGTTTGGAAGTCTCGGCGCATCGTTGTAGATTTGTGCCGGTGAACTCTGCTATACGGAAGTGGTAACGTCCCCTCAGGCTAAGGCCGCGTCGCCCGGGTCTCTGCTACGGCAGATTGTTTCTGGCTCTCCCCCCGCCGAGCTCGGAGCAACGGGTGCGCCATCCGGTTAGTCCGGAGTCTCGTTCCGGGTAGGAGGAACCGCCCTGCGTCTCGGGGTCTTGTGCAGGCGGATTTGACGTAGTACGGAAGGCCCGGCACTTGGTCTGAGGGGCGGAGAAGCCACGCTGCGTTGTCCACCTCCCCGAGAAGAACGAACGTGGCTAAAACTACGGACAGAGTGACTTGCAAAACCTGAGCGACAGTACGATGCGTCTTCAAATCGAAAAGCTGAACGTGTTTGTGAACGGGTACCACATCCTGAAGAACGTGGACCTGCGGATGTACAGAGGAGAGATTCACAGCATCCTGGGAGTCAACGGTACCGGCAAGTCCTCCCTCGCCTACACGATCATGGGACTGGAGAGTTACGAGGTCCGCTCGGGCCGGATTTTGTTTGAGGGAGAAGACATCACGCGCCTGCCAGTGTGGGAGCGGGCTCGGCGCGGCATCACGCTGGCTTGGCAGGAACCGGCCCGGTTCGAGGGACTTACCGTGCGTCAGTACCTGTTGCTTTCGAGGCGGGCTTCGAAGAAGGGACCGCCACCGGAGGAAGCCCTGTTGCGCGTTGGACTCGAACCGGCGCGCTACCTTGATCGTGCCCTGGACGGGTCGCTCAGCGGCGGCGAGCGCAAACGGATCGAGCTGGCCTCGGTTCTGGCCATGATGCCCAAGCTGGTCATCCTGGATGAGCCCGACTCCGGCATCGACGCGCTGGGCATCAACTTCATCACGGACTCCATCCGGCTGTTTGCCAAGCTTGGCGCCTCGGTGCTGCTGATCACGCATCACGAGGAAGTGGCGGCCATGGCCGACCGCAGCTCCACCATGTGCGCCGGCACCGTGCTCAGGACGGGCAGCCCTGAGGAGGTGGCGCGCTTCTACCGTCTCCACTGCCGCGAGTGTGAACACGTCAACGAACCCGAGGTAGAGGTGGCCCGGAATGTCTGAGGCGGTTTCGAATCTGTTGAAAGGCATCGACTACAGCAAAGAGTTCGAACTCCTTGTGGAGGCCTACGAGAAGAGCGGAGGCACGCCAGAAGTCCTGAAGAGCGACAAGTACGCCAGCCTGGCGATTCACGGCAACCACGTGTTAGGGAAAAACGAGGTGCGGGGACTCCGGGTAGAAACCGTCGAGACCGAGAACGGGGTGCGCGTGAAGGTGCAGGTCGAGCCTGGAATGCAGATCCGGAATCCGGTGCACCTCTGTTTTGGCCTCGTGCCCGAGGAGGGATTGCAGGAGATCATTTCCGATTTTGACATCGGTGAGGAGGCGGAGGTCAAATTCATTGCACACTGCTCTTTCCCGAATGCCCTCCGGATCAAGCACGTGATGGACTCCACCATTCGGTTGCGGCGTGGCGCCAAGATGACCTACTCCGAAACGCATTTCCACGGCGACGAAGGAGGCATCGAGGTCCTGCCCACGACCCGCGCGACCCTTGAGGAGGGGGCTGTCTTTGAGAACGAATTCAAGCTCGTGAAGGGAGCGGTTGGCCGGCTGAAAATCGATTTCGAGGCGAAAGTCGGCGAAAAGGCGGTGTGCGAAGTCTACGCCAAGGTGTACGGCAAAGGCTACGACGACATCGTGGTGAGCGAGTCACTGCATCTGTTGGGGGCGCGAGCCAAAGGACTGGCGAAGAGCCGAATCGCTGTCACGGACCGGGCCCGCAGCGAGGTGATCGGCGAGATCGTCGGCGACGCAGCCTACAGCCGGGGCCACGTGGACTGCGTGGAGGTCATCCGCGGACGCGAGGCGCAGGTGAGCGCAGTGCCTCGCCTTCTTGTTCGCGACGACACCGCCAAGCTCACTCACGAAGCGGCCATTGGCAGCGTGGACAACAAGCAGGTGGAGACCCTGATGGCGCGGGGACTCACCGAAGACGAGGCCGTGGATGTGATCGTAAGCGGAATGCTTCGGTAGTCGGCGATGCTTCCAGTGTACCCTCGCGGGCTACTTGACGACCCGACAGTCCGAGACTTTCGAGTGAAGGCTTGAGATCGCTTTGAGTCAGGGACCTGAGAACCTCTGGTCGAAGAGGTCAATCTAATGGCAGGGGAAACTGGAAACCTAACCCCGGAAAGGAGTTGGAGAGATCATCGATCCTGAGGTCGTCAACACCCTCGGTCAGCTCGACACGATTGCTGAGGTATTTATCGGCAGTAACTGAGCGAAGGCGGCAATCGCTGCGACCAGGATGCGCGGTGGACCTTGTGCCGAGGGAGCGAGTACAGCATTCTGTTTTCGTTGCCCAGCTCCACCTCGTACCAAGTGGGGATCGAGGGAAAAAGGGCCTGGAGGCGCGCCAGCCGTGTGAGGACTTCCCCGCATGGTTTCGCTCCTCTGGGACGCTTGGGGCCTTGAGCGACACCCTCCAACTCCGCCTGGCCGCTTTCCCAGATCCCGGACTTGTCGTGTCGCTAGTGCACCGTTGCGAGGCACGTCGGAGTCCCTGCGCCCAGTGGGACGGGAAGACGAACCCGTAGGTAGAGGGCTGACGGAAGCAATGAGGAGGGCGATGGTACTGGGCCACTCGAGTCACACGTTGGCGGCGGCTTTGATCGCCGTGCTTCTGGCTGTGGCCGCGCAGGCAGGTTCGCGCTGGCGCGTGCTGAGGCACTACGACGAGGAGCACATCGTGCGAATCGCTCTGCCGGTCGGAGGTATCGGCACGGGGACGATTTCCTTCGGAGGGCGGGGAGAGCTGCGAGATTGGGAAATCGTGAACCGGGCGGCCAAAGGGTTCCACGCCGGGCCCGGCGTTTACGATCTGGACCACGTGGCGCCGTTCTTCGCCATCTACGTCGGCATGACCAACGGCAAGTCGCGCACCAAGGCGCTGCTTGGTCCCCTTGCCGACGATGAGTACGCGAGCATGATGGGTACCCCGGTGCCCAACCACGGCCTGCCGCGTTTCCGACACGCCACGTTCGACGCATCCTACCCGTTCGGCCGTGTGAATCTATGGGACGAGCACATGCCCGTGGAAGTCCGGGGCGAGGTGTTCAATCCGTTGATCCCCGGCGACGCCGATGCCAGCGGCCTGCCCATTTTCGTGCTGACCTACCACGTGACCAACCGGACGGACGAGCCTCTCGTGGTGTCCATCTGCGGCAGTTTTGAGAATTTCATTGGGATGGATGGCCACGAGCGCCGGCGCACGTGGACTAACAAGCTCGTCTTCACGGGTGCGAAGAAGAACAGAAACGAGTACCGCACGGGCCCGGGTTTCCGCGGGATTTTCATGTTCTCCGAGGGAGTACCCAAGGATGCCCCGCAGTGGGGTACAATCGCTTTTGTCACCACGAGCGAAGGGGAGCTGAGCTACCGCACCGCCACCCCGCTGGAACCGTGGGGTGGGACACTCCTGAACCTGTGGGATGATTTCTCGGAGGACGGTCAACTGGATCGCGACTACGAGCCCAATTCGGACAGTCCCCTGGCTTCGCTCGCGCTGCGTTTCGAACTGCCGCCCCGAGGGACTCGCTCGGTGCGGTTCGTCATCTCGTGGCATTTCCCCAATCGCAAGGACTGGTTCGGGCGGGAGACCGTCGGCAACTACTACACGACCCGGTTTGCGGACGCCTGGGATGTGCTGGAGAAGGTCGTACCGCGGTTGGGCGAGCTGGAGGCCAAGACGGTCGATTTCGTGAACGCCTTCGTCGAAAGCGACCTGCCTGCGGAGATCAAAGAGGCGGCTCTTTTCAATCTGAACACACTGCGCTCGAACACCTGCTTCCGCATCCCGAGCGGCCACATGCTGGGCTGGGAAGGCACGCACGACGACGGGGGCTGCTGCCACGGATCCTGCACCCACGTGTGGAACTACGAGCAATCCACCGCTTTCGTGTTCGGGGAGCTGGCGAAGACCATGCGGGAGGTCGAGTTCCGCTACGCTACCTTCCCGGACGGAATGATGAACTTCCGCGTGGAATTGCCCCTGGAGCGAAACGCCTCCGTCCGGCGCTTTGCGGCCGCCGACGGTCAGATGGGCAGCATCATGAAAGTGTACAGGGAGTGGCAGTTGTCGGGCGACGACGATTTCCTGCGCCGCCTCTGGCCGAACGTGCGGAAAGCACTGGAGTTCTGCTGGATCCCTGGCGGCTGGGATGCGGACAGGGATGGAGTGATGGAAGGCATCCAGCACAACACGATGGACGTGGAGTACTTCGGCCCGAATCCCCAGGTCGGTCTGTGGTACCTGGGCGCCCTGCGGGCCGCGGAGGAAATGGCCCGCTACCTCGGCGAAGACGATTTCGCGAACACGTGCCGGGAATTGTTTGACAAAGGGAGCCGCTGGATCGACGAGAACCTGTTCAACGGGGAGTACTACGAGCAGAAGGTGGTGGTGCCCAAGGTGGACTCCACCACGATTGGAATGCTGAGAGGATCAATGGGCGCGAAGGATTTGTCCCGGCCCGAGTACCAGATTGGCTCTGGTTGCCTGGTGGACCAGTTGGTGGGTCAGTACATGGCTCACGTTTGCGACTTGGGCTATCTGGTACGGCGAGAGCACGCGCGGTCCGCGCTCAGGAGCGTGCTCAAGTACAACTACCGCGAATCCCTTTTCGACCATTTCAACAACATGCGCACCTACGCCGCCTGCGACGAGGCGGGACTGATCATTGCTTCGTATCCGAAAGGCAGGCCGGCGCGGCCGTTCCCGTATTTCAGCGAGGTGTGGACGGGTCTGGAGTACGAGGCCGCGGCGGAGATGCTCTACGAGGGAATGACTGAGGAAGCCCTGCGTTGCATTCGGAACGTACGCGCCCGGTTCGACGGGAAGCGCCGCAATCCCTTCGACGAACCGGAGTGCGGTCACCACTACGCCAGGGCCATGGCGGCGTGGGCCACGCTGCTCGCGTACACCGGCTTTCACTACTCCGGCGTGGAGCAGCGAATGACGTTCGCGCCGGTGCGCGAAAGGAAAACCTGGTTCTGGTCGAATGGCTACGCGTGGGGTAACGTCACCATCGAGCCGGGCGCGGAGGTCACCACGGTAGAGCTGCGGCTACACCACGGCGAACTGCGACTGAGGGAACTCGAGATCCGTGGCTACGGTCGGCTGCGGCTCAGTTCCTCGGTGACGCTGCGGCCCGGTGAGGCTCGCAGTTTTCGCGTGTCCCCAGGTTCAGGCGCTTGAAGGATCCAGTGCCAACGAAGGCGGGAAGTACACGGTTCGGAAGGAGGAGAGAATGCGGGAAACACGATTCTGGTCCGGGAAGAAGCGGCTCCCCGGGCGAATGCGGTGGGCCGGGCTACTTGCCGTCACGATGATCACCGTGGTTCTGTGGGGGCAGGATGGGCGGGCCGGTGCGAAAGTGAGGTGGAGCTACCGCCCGTCGGCTGGCTACGTGGATGCGTCTCCCGGCGTGGCCGATCTGGACGGAGACGGGGTCCTCGACCTGGTGTTGTGCACGACGGCTGGGCACGTGGTGGCGCTCGACGCCAATGGGCGCGAGAAGTGGAGGTTCGCCGCGGGAGCTACCCTGAGTGTGCCTCCCACGGTGTTCCGTTCCGCCGACGACATCCCGCGTGTGGTGGTGCTCACGAACCCGGGCACGGCCGTTTGTCTTGATGGCCGGACGGGCCGAAGACTGTGGCGCTACGCGCTGCCGAACGGCATTGTGTGGGGAACCACGGCGATTGCGGCGGCGCCTCTGGGCGAGGAGGAAGGTTCCCACCTGGTGCTGGTTGACCGGAGGGGTCGAATGGTTTGTCTCGAAGAGAACGGCAAGCCCAGGTGGCTCCTCGATTTGGGTGAAGATGTCAAGACGGCGCCGGCCATTGGAGACGTGGACGGTGACGGGAGGCCGGAAATCCTGGTGGGTGGCGAACGGACGCCGATCCTGTGGGTGAGTCCGCAGGGGGAAGTGGAACGAAGGATCGGCCAGGGCAAACCGGTCGGTTCCAGTCCGCTGATCTGCGACTTGAACGGGGACGGGACCGGCGAGATCCTCGTCGGCGAGGACCGGGGTTTGTCCTGTTACAGCGCCTCCGGACGGCGAATGTGGCACCGTTCCATGCATAAGCCGATCCACGACGCCGTGGCCATTGCCGACCTTGACGGTGACGGCAAGCCCGAGGTGCTGGTGGTAGACCTGCTGGGCAAGCTCGCCTGTCTCGGAGCCGACGGCTCCCCGCGCTGGTATGCCGACGTGGAGGAACGGGTGCGCCGTTCGCCCACGGTGGCGGATGTGGATGGCGATGGCCAGCTTGAGGTTCTGGTGGCCGGGTACAGTGCGGTGCTCTACGCGTTCGCCCCGGATGGCGAGCTCGAGGAGGGGGTGGCGTTGAAGGGGCCGACGAACGCCTCGCCGACGATCGTGGACTTCCGTGGAGATGGACGACTCGCCGTCGTGTGCGCCACCACGGCCGAAGTGGTCTGTTTCGAATGGCCCGGTGTGGAGGCAGGGACTTCTGTGCAGCGGGAATGGTCTGAGTACCGCGTGAATTCTCAGCGCACGGGCTCGCTGCTCAGGCTGCCGTCCATTCGCAGGGCGAGATTGGCAGAAGTGGACTTCGGGTTGTTGCACGTGGGGAGCAACCGATTCCGTGTCCGGGTGGCGAACCCGGCGCGGCAGAAACTCACGCTCCGTCTCGTTGCCCAGTTTGCGGGCGAGGCTCCGGTGACGTCGAGCGTGACAGCGGCTGACACGAGTTTCGAACACGAGCTCATCTACAACGTGAGCGGCCGCTCGGCTCAGAATCTCACCCTGAGAGCGGAGCTGAGTTCGCGGGGCAAGTTGCTGTCCAAACGGGAACGCACTTTCTACCTCCTCCCGTTCGCGAAAGAAGAGGAAGACATCGCGGGATTGGTAGCCAGGACGCGCGAATTGCTGCCGAAGGTGTCCTGGAGCCGCCTAGTGCCGGAAAAACTGGACGCCTTCGCCCGGGAGCTGGAGGTGCTCGCGAAACGTGCCAGAGTTGCGGGATCCCTCAGTCCCCTGGAGCGGAGCGCCCTCCGGGATGACTTCGCCCATCTCTACCGCGAGGCCAGGCGCTGGCACGTGCTCGTGAAGGAGGCTGCGCGGGCTTCGCGACCCCTCGTGGCCTACGGCGCCAATCCGTGGGCACCCTTCGGTGGTGCCGAAGAACTGGTGGAGGGGAGGACCGCTCCGGCTGAGCTCCTGGTGGAGGCGTTTTCCGGAGAAAAGGAAGCGGCCGCGGTGAACCTGGCCTGGTTCGGCGACCGGCCCACGTGGGTGAGAGTGGAGCCGGAAGCCGTGGTTTGCGAGGCGGATTCGAACGAAGTCCCGGCTCGCCAGGTATTGCGATTCTTCGAGGTTCTGCCGGTGCCAACGCAGTCCCTGGACAAATCCGCGGACGCCCTTCCGGAGCTCAATCAAGCCAACGCACTGCTGGTTCCGGGCTGGGACGTGCGTCAACTGTGGGTGCGCGTGGACACTTCGCCGCTGAAGCCGGGCGTGTGGACCTGTCGCATTCGGCTCCGTGCCCTGGAAGTGGAGCCGCCCGAGGCCTGGATCACGCTGCGCATTCGCGTGTGGGGGACCAAGCTTCCGGAGGAGCAACCGATCCGCCTTTGCCAGTGGGGCTACGTGCACCGTTCGGTCTTGAAGGACCAGCCGGAGGAAGCCCTCCGGGACCAGGTGGAGCACGGGACCAACGTCTTTGTGGCCACCGCCGCTTTCGCCCCGCCGGCGGAGTTCGACCGGGAAGGACGGCTGGTTTCCGGCCCGGACTTCTCCGCCCACGACCGGTACGTTCGGAAGCATTCGCCGCACGGAATCATTCTGTTCTTCGCTTACCAATCCAGGCTGAAAGGACCCGCTGAACCGTTTTCGCCGACCTGGCGGAAAGCCTACAAGGCATGGATCAGCGCATGGATTGAGCATCTCAAGGGACTCGGTTTGGACTACGAAGATTTCGCGTTCTACCCGATTGACGAGCCGGGCCTGCGCGAGGGCCTGGTCGACCGGTTCATCGGCTACGCCGAACCGATCCGGGAGGTGGACCCCAAGGCCCTGATCTACGCCGATCCTGTGGGACGGGCCTCACTGCACGACCTGAAACGGATGGCGCCTTACGTGGACATTTGGTGCCCCAACCGCGGTGGGTACCTGCTCCACCAGGGACAGGAGAAACTGGCGTTTCTCAAATCCACGGGCAAGACGGTCTGGACCTACGAATGCGACGGGAACGCCAAACATCAGTCGCCCCTCGGCTATTACCGCGCGCAGGCGTGGCTGGTGTGGTACCGCGGCCTGAAGGGAATCGGCTTCTGGTCCTACTGCACTTCGCGTTACGACCCGTGGTACGTACCCGAGGGCGGGGCCGACTATCTGCTGATCTACCAGGGGCGAGGGGTAGTGACCAGCAAGCGCTGGGAAGCGGTGCGCGATGGCGTGGAGGACTTCAGCATGCTGTGGAAGCTGCAGCGGGCTCTGGAGGACGCCGCCCGCAAGCCCGGCTTGGCTACCGTCGTGAAAGAGGCACGCCGGTTCCTCAGTGAGGAAGTGGGGAAGGTGGCGGAGTTCTGCGGCTTGGATCCCTATGGTACGCTTCCCACGGCCAGGGGACCGGCTTTTCAGCGAGAGCTGGAGGATCATCGCTGGCGGACGATCCAGCGTATCCGGCGGCGTCTGGCGGACCTGCTGCAGGACCTTGGAGTTGAATGAAGTAAAGATCGTGTGGATTCAGGAAGTCTTCGCGGGGGGCGCCGGAGCGGGGGTGCGTACGGCCTCGCGGAGGCTGGCGTACTGGAGCTGGTACAGCCGGTAGTAGATGCCTCGTCTGGCGAGCAGTTCCGCGTGGGTACCGCTCTCGCGGATCTGGCCCTTGTGGACCACCAGGATCCGGTCCGCGTTCTGGATGGTGGAGAGCCGGTGCGCGACGATGAGGGCAGTGCGACCGGCCAGGAGCTTCTCGACGGCCTGCTGAACCGTGCGTTCGGTTTCCGAGTCGACGCTCGAGGTAGCTTCGTCGAGTACTACGATCCGTGGGTTGTAGGCCAACGCCCGGGCGAAGGCGAGGAGCTGCCGCTGACCTACGCTCAAGCGGCTCCCGCGCTCCCTGACCTCTTCGGAATAGCCCTTCGGTAGGCGCTCCACGAATTCATCCACGTGGAGCGCCTTGGCCACCTGCCGCATGACCTCCAGCGAGATGTCCCGATTGCCCAGCCGGATGTTTTCGTCCACCGATCCGGAGAACAGGAAGACGTCCTGCGGTACCAGGCCAATCTGACGGCGGAGCTCGGCGAGCGGAATGCGGCGGATGTCCACGCCGTCCAGCAGGATTTGGCCTTGCTGGGGCTCGTACAGGCGCGTGAGCAAGCTGATGATGCTGGTTTTCCCCGACCCCGTGGCTCCCACCAGCGCGACCCTTTCCCCCGGAGCCACGTGGAAGGACACGCCCCGCAACACCCAGTCCTCCCCGTTGTAGGCGAACCACACGTCCCGGAACTCAATCTCGCCCCTGCAGTCGTTCAGATGCACCGGTTCGCCCAGGTAGTCCCGCTCCTGCGGCTCGTCCAGCAGCTTGAAAATCCGCTCCGACGACGCCATTGCGGACTGCATCACGTTGTACTTTTCCGCCAGATCGGAGATGGGGCGGAAAAACCGCTGTGCGTACTGGACGAAGGCTACCAGCACACCGATCGTGAGCGCGCCGCTGAGCACGCGCAGGCCACCGTACCAGAGGATCAAGGCGATCGCCGAAGCGCTCAGGAGTTCCACCACCGGGAAGAATACGGCGTGGTAGAAGATCGTCCGGAGAAAGGCCTCCAGGTGGTCGTAGTTGAGCTTGCGGAACTGCTCGAAGTTCTTTTGCTCCCGGCGAAAAAGCTGAACCACCGCCATTCCCGAGATGTTCTCCTGCAAGTAAGCGTTGATGCGGGCAATGCGCACCCGGATGTCGCGGTACGCTTCCCTGACCTTGCGGCGGAAGACGAAAGTGGCCACCGTGAGGAAGGGAAGTACGGTGAAAGTGACCAGCGCCAGCTTCCAGTGGATGTAGAGCATCGCAGCTACGATGCCGATGAGCATGAAAATGTCGCCGAAGATCGCGACTACGCCGGAGGAGAGCATCTCGTTGAGGTTCTCGACATCGGTGGTCACGCGGGTCATCAGGCGGCCCACAGGATTGCGGTCGAAGAAGCTGAGTGGCAGGCGCTGAAGGTGGCCGAAGATTTCCAGCCGGAGGTCTCGCATGATGCTCTGGCCCAGCCACTGGATCACGTACGTCTGCACCACCCTGGCGGCGAGTTGCAGCACCAGCACCAGAGCAAACACGGCGCTGATGAGAGTGAGGCCGCGGACGTTTCCGCGCGAAATGTAGTTGTCGATGGCCACCTTCGCCAGGTACGGACCCGCGAGCTGGAGCAAGGACAGGAACAGGAGCAGGCCCACCGCACCGAGGGCCACCCACCGGTAGGGCCAGAGGTAGCGCAGGAGCCGGCGCATCAGGCGGGCGTCGTAGGCTTTGCCGAGTACCTCCTCGTGTCGGAAGTCACCGTGCAGCATGCAAGAACCCACCGAAGGTCTGTTGGGGGATCGGGCGTTCTGCGCGAAAGGCCGGGAACCAGCTCGGGCGGAGCGGCGTGGCGACAGTCCCGTCGGGTATCTCGAACGGCACGTGCGGGCGGGCACGGCCGCGTAGGAGAATCCCACCCGCGCGTTCCTGGGTGATCCCGGCGCCTACGGGCTTGCGCCGGCCCCGGGTGCGTTTCGGGAGAACCGCGTACCTCGGCGCGATCATTCGATCATCTCCAGCGAACGTTCCAGGAGCTGCATCTCGTACAGCTCCCAATACATCCGCTTCAGCGACAGCAGTTCTTCGTGGCTGCCTCGTTCCACAATCCTCCCCCGGTCGAGCACCAGAATCTGATCCAAGTCCTTCACGGCCGAGATCCGGTGGGAAACGACGAACGTGGTGCGACCGCTCATGATCTGCCGCAGGTTCCTGAGGATCCGCTCCTCCGTGGCAGCGTCGACGGCGGAGAGGGCGTCGTCGAGAATCAGGATGGCGGGATCCCGGAGGATCGCCCGCGCGAGCGCGACCCGCTGCTTTTGACCACCCGAAAGATTGATGCCTCGCTCACCGAGGAAGGTGTCGAAACCGTCGGGGAATGTCTGGATCTCTTCGATCAGCCCGGCCATCTCCGCGGCCCAGCGAATTCTCTCCTCATCGGCTTCCGGCGCCCCGAAGGCGATGTTGGCTTTCACAGTGTCGGAAAACAGGAACGTATCCTGTGGAACGACGGCTACGTTGCCGCGCAACACGGCCAAGGGGATTCTTCGGACGTCGTGTCCGTCGATGAGGACGCGGCCGCCCGTCGGATCGTAGAGGCGGGGGATGAGACTCAGCAGGGTGGATTTGCCCGACCCTGTCCGCCCAACGATGCCCACGGTGGCTCCCGCCGGTACGGACAGATTGACATCCAGGAGCACTGGCTCGCCGTCGTAGGAGAAGCGGACGCGTTCGAATTGGACTTCGCCCCGGATTCTGCGGATCGATGTGTCCGTCGCAGGCGTGTCGCGAATCTCCGGCTCCTCCGCAAGAACCCGCTGGATCCGCAGGAGCGAAGCACGACCCTGCTGGATGAGATTCATCGTCCAGCCGAGGGCGATCATCGGCCAGGCGAGCATCACGAGGAAGGACATGAATGCGACCAGGTCGCCGAGGCTGATGTGCTGGTGGATGACCCGGTAGCCGCCGACCCACAGGATGAGCAGCAGGCCGAACCCGGCCAGAATCTCGATGGTGCCAATCAACGAGCCGCGAACCTTCGCGAGCCGCAGGTTGCGCCGCACGTACTCGTCGTTGGCCCGCGCGAAGAGTTCGATCTCGCGCTTCTCGCTCACGTAGCTCTTGACGATGCGGATCCCGGAGAGGTTTTCCTGCACTTTCTCGCTGATCCTCGAGTACTGCGCTTGAATCTGCTCGAAGTAGCGACGGATTCGCTTCATCAGCCTGAACACGGCCAGACTGATGAGCGGCAGCGGGGTGAGGGCGGCAGCAGCAAGCGGTGGATCGATGGCGATCATCTGGGCGACGGCCGCGCCTCCCACCAGCAGGGTGCTCCCCATGTGCATCACACCGGGGCCCACCGTTGCTCGCACCGCATTCAGATCGTTGGTGGCTCGGGCCATCAGGTCGCCCGTGCGCCAGCGGTGGAAGAACGAAGGACTCATCCGCTCCAGGTGCGCGAAGTAGTCGTTGCGCAGATCGTACTCGACGTAGCGGGAAGCGCCGATCATCCGGGTGCGCATGATGTAGCGGAAGACCCCAGACGCCGCCGTGATGCCCACGAGCGAGAGGGCGTAGATCGACAGATGCCGGGGCGAGGCGCCGCGGATGAGGCCATCGACCGCGTACTTCAGGATCCACGGGCCGAGCAGTTGGAATGCCGTGGCCACCACTGTGGCCGCGAAGCCCACCAGGTAGGCCCGGCGGTAGCGCCTGAGGTACGGAAAGATCGGACGAAGGTCGTTGAAGAATCGGTTCATTCTGGCGAACGTAGGTTCCCGTCTTTTGTCAAGGCAATTTCTCAGTACCGGCGCGCAGATCCGTCGCGGCGTACGCGCGGTGCGCCGTTGGTTCGTCTAGTCCCCGGGGGCTGTCGCTGCACCGTCCCCCCCCGTTCTCCAGGGCGTTGATTCCGGGACTACCGGGGCCGGAGATGCCGTTTTTCGATTGCTTTTCCCCTTCGGGTCACGCGAAATCCGGACCGCCTCGCCATTCGCTCGGGGCGGTCCGATCCCGCAGTCGCGTCTGCTTCTCTCCCCTGGGGCGGCGATCGATCGCGACTCGAGGAGCCCGCAGGGCTGTCCCCAAGGACTCGGCGCTCCAGTTGGGTCTGTTCCCCGACGTCGACTTGGGCCTGCAGAGCCGTGCCCCCACAGGAAGCTCTCTGGCATCGTTCGACCGCCAAATGTACGCTTTTGGCAGGAATTCTCAAAAGCGTGCGTTGCGCACCGGGTGGTGCAGCAGCAGGCCAAGCCTGGGTGCCGCCGAGAAGGGTGACGCCTTGATGATCCTCGGTGCCCGTCGCGGGGGATCCGCAGCGGCAGATCCAGCGCCAGGCGACAGTCCGCTGCGCCATCACCTATTCATTGCTTGGGTCGGACGGGGCGAGGCAGCCACGACTGGCTGAGTTTCCTCCAGTTGGACGAAATGGGGCCACATCGAGCGCCCGGTTCAATGCACGAAACCCCGGGCGGGGGTGGCCAATCGCATGAACAACAGTGCCGGGCCGCGTGAAATTCCCCTGCTCCTGGCACGCTCGTTGCCAGCGTGTTATAACAAGTGGCATAAAGTTGCACCGGTCGGTGCCGATCATTTCGAAAAATCCTCTCGGATGGGGAGATGCGGATGGCTGGATTGGACGGACGAGCGATCCGGGAGATCCGGCGAAGGCTTGGCGTTAGCCAGGAGGAGCTGGCGCGGGCCATCGGAGTGAGCTTCGCAACCGTAAATCGGTGGGAGAACGGGCACACCCGCCCGAGCAAAGCTGCCGAGAGACTACTGCGGGATTTTCTGCACAGGATCGAGCTCGAGAAAGCCCTGCAACCACCGCTCGGGGAGGCGACCGATGCCGAGGATCGCGTTCGGGTACTCATCGTGGACGACGATGAGATGGTCCTGAACGCCCTCCGCCGCACCCTCGAACACTACGGCCACCCTTTCGAGGTCTCCACGGCAATGGACGGCTATGAGGCGGGGGTGAAGACGGGCACCTTCCGTCCCGACGTAGTGGTCCTCGACATCTACCTTCCCGGCATGAACGGTTTCGAGGTCTGTCGATTCCTCAAGTCGCAGCCCGAGACCGCTCACATCAAAGTGATCGCCGTGACGGGGTACGGCACGGAGTCCACCCTCCGGGAGATTCGCGAGGCGGGGGCGGACGCGGTTCTCCTCAAACCGATCGATGCGATGCATTTTCTGCGCGTACTGCACCAGTTGGCCGGAACGAAGTCGAAGAAGGCGGATGTGGGGGTCTCCGAGCATCCGAAACCAGCCGGATTCCATTCAGCGGGGTGAAATGATGCAACCCGAGGTGAAAGAGCGGATTCTCATCATCGATGACGAACCCTCCAACCTTGAGCTACTCGGCACGATGCTGCGCCGCCAAGGATACGAGGTGGAACTTGCCGAGACGGGACTCGAGGGGGTGCGGCGTGCCAGAGAAAGACACTTCGACCTTGTCCTGTGTGACCTCCGGCTTCCGGACATCGAAGGAACGGAAGTGCTCGAGCGCATCAAGAGCGAGCGGCCGGAATCCGTCGTGGTGATTCTGACCGGCTACGCCAGCCTGCCCACGGCTATGAAGGCCATCGAACTGGGAGCGTACGACTACATCGACAAGCGGGCGGGAGGCAACCAGCTACTGCACAGGGTTCGGAAAGCCTTGCAGTTCGCCCGCATGCAGAGGGAGCTGGACCTGAGGCGGCGCATCCTGGAACACCAGGCTGAGTTCGCCTACGAAGTGAACGCCTCGCTCAGTGTAGAGGGGGTCATCCACACAGCCCTACGCAGCTTGCGTCGCACACTCGGGGCCTCCGCCGTTGCCGTGTACGGGTGGAACGCTGAGAACGGACGGTATCGCCTCCTCGGCGAGGTAGGGTTTCCGCAGCACCTGCGTCGTCTCGCAAGCGTCGGTTGGAAGGAGCTGCCCGTCCCTGTGGGGCAGGTGGTGCCGATTGAGCAACTGGCTCAACGAGAGGGGCTCCACGAGAAGGAGCGACGGCGGTGGCGCTACCTACGCGAAGCGTTCCATTCGCTGGCAATTGAGCCGCTGCGCTTCGGGCAGAACGAACATCTCGGCCTTTTGGTTTGCTGTTTCCGCGAGAAACCCGAACAGGTGTTCTACCTCCGCGAACTGCTCCAGAGTATGGCGCATCATTTGGCACTGGCTCTCAACAACGCTCAGCTACACCGAGAGAGCGAACGACTGCTGCAATCCCTGCGGGAGTCGGAGGCGAAGTACCGCGGACTCTTCGAGAACTCCCGTGAGGGAGTGTGCCTGGTGGTGAACGGGCAGGTGGTTTTGGCCAATCAGGCGCTTTGCGACATGCTCGGCTACAGTCGGGAGGAGGCTATCGGGCAGCCCTTCACCGTGGCACTGCACCCGGAGGATGCTCCGGAAGTGGTGGGCCACTACGTGCGGAGGTTGAGTGGGGAGTTCATCCCGTCGCGCTACGAAGTCCGTCTCCTGCGCAAGGACGGCACCCCCGTAGACGTCGAGCTCGAGGTGTCGGTGGTGGAGTATGAGGGGAAGCGGGGGATTCAGGCCTTCGTTCGCGACATCACGGAACGGAAACGCAATTTGCGAAAGCTGCAGCAGCGAAACCGGCAGCTAGCAGCGCTGGCCGAAGTGGCGCGGGCTACCGGCCGCTCGCTGGATCTCGAAGAAGTGCTGACCAGTGGATTGCGTTCGGCGATGCGGGTGAGCAGCTCGGATATGGGCAAGATCTACCTGCTCGACGAGCGGAAGCAAGAGCTTCGCCTTGCGGCGTGTCTGGGCGAACTGGGTCGGTGGTGGGCGCTCAGCCCGATCCCGCTGGGCGAGTACTTCTCGGGCAAAGCGGTGCGCGAACAGCGGGTAGTCCACGTCACGGACTCCCGCTCCGAGGAAGCGCTGAGGGCCGATCCAAATCTGGCCAATGTGGAGCCGTGCAGTTTTCTCGTGGTGCCGCTTGTGCACGGTGATCAGGCGCTGGGTGCTATCAACCTGGGTCGCAAACGGGTGGGAGGCTATTCGCGTGAGGAAGAGGGAATCATCCGCGCGATTGCGTCGACCCTTGCGCTGGGCATCACCAACAGCAAGGCGCACGGGCAGGTTCTGCAGGAGCTGAGGCGCCTCGACCTGCTGCACACGCACACTTACCGGCTCGCCCACGCCACGGGCTCGCGGCAGGTGCTGCGGTGCCTGATGAGCGGAGCAGCGGAGCTGACTAAAGCGGAAGCCGGGTTCATCGCTCTCCGCGACCGCAGTAGACCGGCCGAGTACCGGATTGTCGCGCTCCTCGAGAGCGGTGAGTTGCGTTTCCTGGACAAGGAAGAGCCCTGGAGCCCGAGCGATGCCATCCTGGCGCGCATGGGCCTTGGGTCCGGCATCTACGGCGAGGGGCAAGACGGCAACGTGGAGGGTCTGCCTTTCTTCGGCGACGGCGTTAGGAACTATCTGGTACTTCCCGTCCAATACGGCTCCGATCCCGAAGCCCTGCTCGTGTTGCTGAACGCAGAGGAAGGATTCGACGAGGCTCAGCTCAAAGCGGTGCGCACGCTCGCCCATCACGCCAGCGCGGCAATGCAAAAGGGCGAGCTATTCGATGCTCTGCAGCGATCGGAGCAACGATTCCGACAGGTGTTCGACGTGGCACCCAACGCTCTGCTGCTACTCAGCAGAGAGGGGCGGATTCTGGAAATCAATCTGCGTACGCTCGAAACGCTCGGTGGCTCGCCAACCTCCATCATCGGCAAATCCCTGGTGGAATTCCTGCACTCGCCGACCGATCGGCAGGTTCTGGAGGAGCTGATTCAACAATTGCCGGAGTCCCCCGTAGCCCACGAGATGGAGATTGTGCGCCTGGACGGCCGAATCGTCCCGGTTGAGCTCCGCCTGGTCACTTTCCCGTGCATGGACCGGCAGCCGGGATTCCTCGTGCTGCTCCACGACCTGTCGCGGTACAAAGAATACGAAGCGGCGCTGAAGAGGGAACGCGATTTCTCGGAGCGGATCATCAAGAACGCTGGCGCGCTGATCCTGGGGGGCAGTCGAGACGGAAAGTTGCTGGTGTGCAACCGGCGGGTGCGAGAGCTGACTGGCTACGCGCCGGAGGACCTGGATGGAGGACGCTGGCGCGAGATCTTCTGGCCCCAGGAGAATCGAGAGCTGGAACCGGGCGGCGAGTGGGAGAAGTGGGTGACGTGCAAAGACGGCCGTCGCAGCTGTTTTCGCTTTACGGAAACCGAATTGCTCGACGAGCACGGCCGGTCGATCGGAACGATCGGCTTCGGACAGGACGTCACGCAGCTCCGCTCCATGCAGGCACAATTGGTTCAGACGGAAAAACTCGCTGCGCTGGGGCAGCTGATTTCGGGCGTGGCGCACGAGATCAACAACCCGCTCACCGGGATCATGGGCTACACCCAGTTGCTCGAGTCGGAAATCGAGGATCCTTCGGCGAAGAAGGACCTGGAAGTGATCCACCGCGAGGCGCTGCGTTGCAAGCGCATCGTCGAGAACCTGCTGAAATTTGCCCGCGGCAAGAAGCCCGAGAAGACGCACGTGAACCTCAACGAGGTGGTTCAGTCGGTGGCAGATCTCAATGGCTACTCGTTGCGCGTGGACGGGGTCCAACTTGAGCTCGATCTCGATCCTGCTCTTCCTGCCGTCTTCGCCGACGAAACCCAGCTTCAGCAGGTGGTGATCAACCTCATCTCGAACGCGCATCAAGCTTTCCCCGCGGAACAGGCGGACAAGCGGATCCGGGTCCAAACCAGAAAGGAAGGCGACGACGTCGTTCTCCGCGTCGAGGACAACGGGCCGGGGATTCCCGAGGATGTGGTTCACCGCATCTGGGATCCCTTCTTCAGCACCAAGGAAGTGGGTAAAGGCACCGGGTTGGGGCTTTCGGTGTGCTACGGCATCGTGAATGAGCACGGCGGCGAGATACGGCTGGTCCGGACGTCGTCGGAAGGCACATTGTTTGAAGTGAGACTGCCCCGATTGGTAGAGGGAGAGGCGAAACCGAACGAATCCACAGCCGTGGCGGACGTCGCGGGCGAAGAGGCATGTAGCCCGTTGAGCCCCCGGCGAGTGCTGGTGGTGGACGACGAAGAGGCCGTGTCCAAGGTGCTGGCGCGGGTTCTGTCCCACCTCGGTTACCGGGCCGAGCACGTGACCGACGCGCGAGAGGCGCTGGACAGGCTGAAAGCCGAAGGCTACGATCTGATCTTCTGCGACATGAAAATGCCCGGGATGAGCGGGGCGGAGTTCGTTCGACGTCTTCAGTCCGAACGCCGGGAGATGGCGGCCCGGACCGTGATCATGACGGGGGACCTCCTCAGCCCGGAGACGGAATCTTTTCTCAGGGATTTCAACGGACCCGTGTTGAAAAAGCCCTTCCTGATGGAAGATGTTCGGGAGCTCCTGAGGCAGGTGATGCACGACAGCGCTGAGGCAGCAGGATGAACCCGTCGATTTCGGTAGAACCTCAACGCCGAACGAGCTCGGACGAAAGATCCGGGCTCTGGCTGGTGCTGCGCGGAAGGGATGGCGGTGTTGTGGTGGTGGAAGAAGGCCGGGTGCGTCCCCCTGCTGACCACGAATCGGAGCTGTACCGCTGGGCCCTACATCAGGCCGACTCCGATGGCGAGACAAGGACTTCCGCCGACGTGCTGCGCCGGACTTTCCAGCAGCATGGCCTGGACGTGACTCCGATCCGCTCGAACGGTTCGCTCGTCGGTCTGGTGGTCAAGAATGTCGGTCCGGAGGTCACGCATCTCCCGGTTGGGGAAGAGTCGGAGGAGGTGGGGACTCTCACCTCCCGAGACTGGGGTTGGCTCCTCTGGCTTCAACTCGTGCTTTCCCGGGAGGATGGCCTTCGGGGGCTCTCCCGGCTGGCAGCAGAGGCCATCGGGCGTCGCGTTGGCGCGTTGGAGGTGCACGTACATTGGCTCCCTGCGGGTTCCTCGGAGGGTCGCTTTTGCCACTGGAGGAGCGACGCGGGATGCCGAGAAGGCATCGGGCCCGCTTCGGAGTGGGAACGAAAACGGGTCGAATCCGGAAAACCGGGCTGGCACGCTGCACTTCGCTGCGGAGCGCGGCGGTCGGCGAAGGGTGCTGGAGGGTGGTGGGTGGTGCCACTCCCGGCCGAGGGCACTCCTCCGGGACTTCTGGCGGTTCGATTGCCAGCTCAGCCTTCGCCCGGAACGGAGCGACTGCTGTCTGAGGCGGCATCGCTGGTGGTTGCCGCGGCGGCCCTGGGTCGGCAAGGAGAAGAGAACGGACTGGAGGGAGCGTTCGAGCTCGCGGTGCGGGACAATCCCGACGCGTTCACCCTCCAAAGATCGGACTTCACCATTTTCTACCTGAACCCCGCTGCCGAAGAGCTGCTCGGCGTGTCCGCGGAGGAAGTGCGCGGCAGGAAGTGCTACGAACTCTTCCACGGCACGTCGGCCCCTCCTTCCTACTGCCCGGCTGTGCGAGTGCTCAGGAGCAGTCGCGAAGTATGGGAAGAAAGGTTCTACGAGCCTTTCTGCGATCGCTGGCTGTGGGTACGGGCTCGCTGGTGCCCCGACGCGAACGGCAGGCCTGCAATACTCGTGCACACGGTGCGCGATGTGACGGAGCTCGAAAATACGCGTCGGCAGGAGGAGCGTCAGGTAGATCGCTCCCGACTGCTGTTGGAAATGTGGGATGCGGTCGTTTCCGAGGGCGATCCGGATGAGCGTCTACGAAATGCCCTTTCCCTTCTCCTCTCCAACAAAGGATACCAGTCCGCAGTACTCATCCCTGCAAAAGGAGAACCCGTGGCCGTGGGTACCGTGGACCGCGAGCAGGCCCTGCGCTGGGCTGATCGCCTGGACCAATTCGCGGGCTCCAGTTCGAAGATTGTTCCGGCCGACCGGGTGGATGACTCCGTGGACGGATGGTTCCTGCAGGTGGACTTCGAGGTCCGTCCCGGTCGCAGATGGAAGTTGATCCTGCACACCGCAGGGGAGGAACCGGGCTCCGACGATCTCGAAGACCTCAGGATCCTGACGAAGCACTTCGCCAAGATCGTGCTTCACGTGTACACCGAGGCACGCTTGCAACGCAGCGAGGCGTTCTACAGGACCCTCTTCGAAGATAACCATTCCATCGTGGCTCTGCTGGATGCTCGCGGTCGATTGCTGCGGCTCAACCCTGCATTCGAGGCGGTCACGGGATACCCCGCGGGTGAGTGGATTGGCAAATCCTACGAGGAGCTGCTCGGCCCGGACCGGCGTTCGGCGGCGCGGGTGGGATTCGACCAGGTTCTGCGACAAGGCCACGCACAGCAGGAGATGATGGTCGAGCTACCGGCGGGACCTCGCTGGTTCTTGTTTGAGGCGTCCAGGCTGGAAGTGCCGGGTGGCGACCCTGTGGTGATGATTGTGGCGACGGACGTGACGCCTATCAAGAAGCTGCAGGGGGAACTGGAAGAGCAGGCGCGCCGGCTTGAGCAAACCGTAGCTGAACGGACCGAGGAACTGCGAAAGGCCAATGAGAAACTGCAACGTTACTCCGAGCAGCTCGAAGACCTGGTGAACGAGCGCACCCTGCAGTACCGGCGAGAAGCGGCGCGGCTCCGGGCGGTGCTTGACAGCGCCGGAGCGGCGGTGCTCCTGGTGAACGGGGAAGGGAGAATAGAACAGGCGAGTTTGGCCTGCCGCGAGCTGCTGGGGCTCGATCCGGAAGAACTCGTCGGCGAACACCTGTGCGACCTGCCGTGGGTGTGCGGAGACTGGGAGGAGGTTCGGGAGAGTCTGCGGCGGGATGGGGACCGCCAGGCATTCCACTCATCCGTGCAGGTGAATGGCCGCTGGCTCGACGCACGTGTGTCGCGTTGGGTGGTGCCTTCAGCCGAGGGAGAGGGCTACGTGGTCACGCTCGTCGACGTGACGCATCTGCGCGAGCTGGAAGAAGACCTGCGGAGAACCGCCGACGACCTGCGCGCCACCGTGGCGCAGTTGAACGTGAGCAAGAGCTATCTCCAGAGCGTGGTGGAGACGGCTCCCGTCGGGATCTTCACCGTAGATTCGTCTGGTATGGTGACCCAGTGGAACCACGAGGTTGCTGAGCTCACCGGTATGCGTCGGGAGGAGGTGCTGGGCAAGCCCTGTCCGTTTCAATCGCGCACGCGCTTCGGTGCGCACTGCGCGCTCCGCCGCAAAGGGCTCAAGGGACGACGGACCTTCGTCATCCGTTGGCTGACGGCCGATGGGCGGCGTCGCCACCTGGCCATTGCGTGCAGCCCGTTCGGCCAACTGGAAGGGCGGGAACCAGCGGGGGTGATCGGCACGATCGTTGACGTAACTGAGGCGATTGAAAGGCGCAAGCAGAACGAGCTGTTGCTGCGGATTGGTCATTCGCGGGTCTCGGCCTCGCAATTCCGGAACTTCGCCCGCGGATTGGCTCGGTCGCTGCTGCGCCGGACCGACGCTCGGGCGGTCTGTCTCTACACGTACGACGGACAAGTGGGAATTCCGGAGCTGGCTGCCCAGGCGGGTGTGCCGGGGCGCTTGAGCCGGGTGTTGCGCGACAGTCTGGTCGCTTCCGGGGGGTGGGCTACCGTGCTGGACCGGAGCGCGGACACGAGGCCGGTGCGGTTGACCGCGGATCAGGCACCGGCTGTGTGGCGGCAAGTTTTCGGCGAGGGATCGCGGTTTGTCGTCGCTCCCCTGCTGGGAGAGACCTCTCGGGGGTTTCTGCTGGCGGTGGAGCCAGAGGAGGGAACGTTGCCGGACTGGCAGGTGGACTTCCTCGCGGCGGTGGGTCGGGAGCTCGGCGCTGCGCTGTCCCGAGCCAGCATGGTCGAGGGACTCGAACGCCAGTCCGAGCGGCTTCACCTGCTACACGACGCGGGCCGCGCTTTTCTCAGCAGCATGGATCTGGACGCCGTGCTGACGGCCGTGACCGACACGTTTGAGCGACACATGCCCAATTTCCTCTGCTCCATTCATTTGATGGAGGAGGACGGCCGTGCCCACGTTGTGAAGGCCGCATCGGGCCCAAATGCGACTGCCTACGTGGGCAGGCGACTCTCGGTGGAAGAGGGCATCGTGAGTACGGCAATCCGGACGGGGTCCACGATCTACGTGCCCGATGTGCTTTCGGACCCGCGGTACGTGATGTGGCATCCGCAGTCCCGGTCCGAACTCGTGATTCCACTGCAGGGCCAAGAGGGTGTGATTGGTGCCCTGAACATTGAAAGCCCGGAAATGGATGGCTTCACCGAACACGACCTGAACACGTTTGCCACCCTCGCCGCTCAGCTCGGTACGACAATCGGCAATTTGCGGCTCTTCGACGAAGTCGTCAAGACGTCGGAAGATCTCGCGATTCAATCAGCCCGCGCACTTGAGGCCAGCAACCTCAAGTCGCAATTCCTCTCGAACGTGAGTCATGAACTGCGTACGCCGCTCAACGCCATTCTGGGCTACGGGCGACATGTGCTCCAGGAAGAAACGGGTCTTTCCGAGGCGGGCCGCGAGAATCTGCGGCGGGTGATCTCTTCCGGCGAGCACTTGTTACAGCTCATCAACGATCTGCTGGACCTTTCGAAGATCGAGGCCGGGCGACTGGAAGTGGATGTGAAGCCGGTGGACCTGCGCCGCGTTCTGGTTTCGTGCCTTGCCACGATCGAGCCTGCGGCGCGCTCGAAGGGACTGGAACTCCGAATGGATGTTCCAGAAGGTCTTCCGGAGGTCCAGACGGATCCGCTGCGTCTGAAGCAGATTTTGCTGAACTTGCTGTCCAATGCAGTCAAGTTCACCGACAGTGGAGGGGTGGAGGTGCGCGTACGCAAGGGCCCCGGGCAGCTTCTTATCGACGTCGTCGATTCTGGCATCGGGATCGAAGAAGAGCAGCAAGAACTGGTGTTCGAAAGCTTTCGGCAGGCGGACGGATCGGCCACGCGGCGCGCGGGGGGGACTGGCCTGGGTCTGGCCATCAGTCGCAAGTTGGCGCGGCTCCTCGGAGGCGACGTCACGCTGGTCAGCCAGCCCGGGGTGGGATCCACGTTCACGGTGAGTGTGCCTTTAGCCCGCTGAGCCAAGCACAGGGCGTGGTTGGATCGGAAAGGTCCGCTTGCAGGAGCAGAGGGCGGGGCGTGGGCCGTCTGCGCACGTTTGGGCGCCGGGCGATTCGTAGCGGGGCGCTCGTGAGCGCCGCCTGGGGGGGACGGGTGCGGACTTCGTGATCGGATGGTACGGAGGAAACGATGAGCGACGGTGGTGGCAAGAAGGTGCTCGTCGTAGAGGACGATGCTTTCAATCGTGAGCTGCTCGTGATGGAACTGAGCGACGCCGGCTACGAAGTGAGGGCGGCCGAGGACGGAGAGGCGGCGCTTCGGGTGCTGCAGGAATTCTATCCCGATCTGATTTTGCTGGACATCATGATGCCGAAAATCGACGGCCTGACTCTGCTCCGGCTGCTGCGTTCTCAGGCGGAATACTCGGGGATTCCTGTGATCTTGCTCACCGCAAAGGCGGAGATGGGTGACAAGATTGAAGGGCTTCGCCGGGGTGCCAACGATTACATCACCAAGCCCTTCGACATGCGTGAAGTTCTGGCCCGCATCGAAGTACAGTTCCGATTGAAGGAACTCGAAGGGAAGGCGGTGGAGGCTGAGCGCCTGAAGGCGGTGCTGGAAATGGCGGGCGCGGCTGCGCACGAACTGAGCCAGCCCATTTCGGGGGCCATCGGTCACGTGTACCTCATGCTAATGGGCGAGGAAACCGACGACGGGCGCAAGATTGTCAGCCTCGAGGACCTCAAGGGTGCAGAGTCGTGCCTCCGAAGGGCCACGGAGATCCTCCACAAGATCCAGTCGATCCGCTGCTACTCCACTCGGGAGTATCACGAGGGGGTGAAGATCGTGGACATCGAAGGAGCTACTTCGGAGGCGCAACGCTGAAGTGTTGGTGGGGGTCGTCGAAAGCGACGGGCACAGTTTGTGCGAACCTCCCTGCGCACCGCGAGGAACGTCCCGCTGGCATGTGCGTTCCCCGACGCGAAGGGCGACGGTCTCCTCGAAGATTCGAACCCCCGCGCGATCCGATCGACAGAAGGGCGGCCCAGGTCCTTCTGAGCCAGCTTCGGTCACATGAGGGCAGGAGGAAGCGCATGAACAATCCGGGGTCCCACAGGGATCTGAAAGAGAAGCCAAGCATCTTGATCGCTGACGACGAAGAATCGATCCGTTCCATCTGCTCGCGGTACCTGCGCAGCCAAGGATACGAAACCGACACCGCGTGCGACGGACAGGAAGCCCTGGCCAAACTCCTGGACAGAGACTACGACATCGTGCTCACCGACATCAAGATGCCGGGCTTAGACGGTGTGCAACTGGTGGAGAGGGGGAAGGCCGAGAAGCCTTACGTCGAATTCATCGTGATGACTGCCTACGCGAGCGTAGACGTGGCCGTCAAAGCGATGAAGAACGGGGCTTACGACTTTCTCCTCAAACCGCTGGATCTCGAGCAGCTCAAGCTGACGGTGGAGCGGTGCTTCCACGAAATTCAGCTTAAGGAGGAAAACGAATTGCTCCGGCTGGCCAACCAGCGTTTGCGCGAGCTCCACGAGGTGAAGGAGAAGTTCCTCGCCATCACCAGCCACGAGCTCCGCACGCCGGTCAGCAACATCAAGAGCTTTGCGGAGTTTCTCCTGAACGATGAGCCTTTGAGTCAGGAAGAAAAAAAGCAGTTCTACGAGATCCTGCGCAAGAACCTGGAAGAACTCGAACAGATCGTCGACGACATGCATTCCATCGCCCTGGCTCAGAACGGAGTGATCGGGTTGAACTTCGAACGGGCCGACGTCAATGAAGAGGTCAAGATCGTTCGGGAAGAGGTGAAAGAGGCGATCGAGACCCGACGCCAGGAATTGCTCCTCGAACTGGACCCTGAGCTTCCGCTCTTTGAGTTCGATCGCTTGAAGATTCGGCGCGCCGTTCGGGAGCTGGTCCAGAATGCCATCAAATTCACGCCGGACGAAGGACGGATCGTCGTGCGGACCGGCAAGCGAAATGGAGATGTTTTCATAGCGGTCGAAGACAACGGCATCGGGATCCCGGAGCACGAGCAGGAGCGCATTTTCGAGAAGTTCTACGAAGTGCAGGACAGTCTGTACCACACCACGTCGAAGACCGCTTTCATGGGTGGCGGCATGGGCCTTGGGTTGAACATCGTGAAGACCATCGTGGAGGCGCACGGGGGGCGTGTTGAGCTGGAAAGCGAAGTCGGTAAAGGCTCCACGTTCACGATTCTCCTGCCTGTGAAGCCTCTGGAGATCTCACCCCCGAAGGGCACCGGCATTCCCCGGGCTCAGGAAGCGTGAGGGCTGCGTCCACAGTGGTGCGGGCGGGACCCTCCACTTTCTCCTCGATACACGCATTCCACGTTGTCTCCCACCCCTCCGGGTCTGGACGCAAAGCCTAACAGGGCGGAGCGGAAGGACAGCCCGAAACGGGTTGACCAGCTTACCCTCTGGGAGCCCGGTTCTTTCTCGCCAGGGGGAATCGGGCTAGCGTCCGAGACCAACGCACCGTTGCGTACGGTCCGTATCTGGTGGTTGGACTCTCCAGTGTAAAGATTTCCCCCTGGACGACGATACCAGGGTGAGAGTGACCGAAAACACGCCAGTGGGAAAGGCACACTGGAGAGACCAAAATGGTGCGTGGTGCGGGAAAGAGCCTGGTCTTGGCTGTTCTTCTCGGTTTCGTTTCTGGCCTTGCTGGAGTCGCCAGCGGTCAGGATGTGAAGTCGGCCCTTTTGCCGGCCAAGGGCAGGAAATGCGACATCTACCTGAAGAGCGGCGAGATCAAAAAAGGGAAGGTGAAGGCAGTAGGCGACGACTACATCACGGTCGAGGTCAAGTTGAGCCCATTTTACGCCGAGCCGCAGACCTTTCGCCTGACTCAGGTCAGCAGAGTGGACTACGGCGACGGCGTGGTGGACGTCGCCGAGCTTCTCTCGAAGAATCGTGAACAGCGGGTGGAGCAAGCGGCGGCGAGCATCCTGTCGGAACCGCAGGCTCAACCCTCGGCCCCTGCTCCGAAACAAACCGTGCGGACGAAGACGACCGAACCCAAAGTCTCGACCTCGGCGTCCACTTCGGCTCGATCCGGATCGCAGCCGGAAGACGAGACCGTGCGGAGACTGATGGCCATCCTCCGCAGCCTGGATGAGGGTGAGGAAGCGCCGCCGAAAAAGCAGAAGACCCGAAAGGTGACCCAGCCACGTTCGGCGACCCCCGCGGTGACGCCCTCTGCAACGGTCCCCAAGGCGACTACGAAGACCGTGGACCGTGGAGCGGAGCAAGCGGTCGAGACGAAGACCACGCAGCCGGTGGTTGTTCCGGTGCGCAAGGTCGTGGCGCCAACACGGCAAGCAGCCCCTTCGCAAAGTGCTCGCCAGGCGAAGCCGGCAAGTAGCGGATCCTCGAAACCACGCAAGGACGTGAGCCCCAAGGCGAGCAAGACCACCACATCTCCGCCGGCACCCAAACCTACGGTGCCCGCGCTCAAGCCTCAGAAATCTCATCTCGCGCAGGGGGTCAAGAGGAGCCTGGCCCCGTCGGTGGCGCGTAACTCCAAGCGTCCGACTAAGGTCGTGCAGCCGAAACAGGAAAAGGCCCGCACGGACAGCGGCCTCAGGCTTGCTTCGAAGGATTCTCTTGCGCCCGCTTCGCATGCCAGCAGCGGGGCGCAGCGGGCGACGGCTACACCGGAGATCCGGACGCTCGTGAATCGGTTCTACAAGGCGGCGATGATCCTGGCGGGTGCGGTCGTGGCTTTGGCTCTCGGCGTGGTGTTCCTGGCCGTCACTGTGTGGCGGAGAAGGGGGAGCGAGGAAGTGAGTGGTCTCCCAGCACCCGCGGCGGAGTCGGGCCCGGGCCCGCAGGAATCAGCTCCCGCCGAGCCGCCGGTCCGCGTGGTGATGGTCAAAGGTGATTACGCGGTGATTGACCGCGGTTTGGATCACGGGCTCCGTGTGGGCGATCTGCTGTTGCTCAAACGCCCGGTACCGGACGGGGAATACGAGCTGGGTCTTGCGCGAGTGCTGAAGGTGTTCGACAGACTGTCGGGTATCAAAGTCGTTGAGAAGTTTGTCGAGACGGAACTGCGGGTAGGCGACGTCGGCTACAAACATCAGCCTTCGGAACCGGAGTCCCTGGGCGAGGCAGCACCGACCGTGCGCAGGGTGGAGGATGTGTCTGCGACGACGCTGAAACCAGCGGCGAATGGGCCGCGCGTAGAGCTGAGCCAGCCGGACGACGACTTCGACGATCCGCTGGACCACCGATACCTGCCCTCACAGGGACGGTGGCGCCATCGCTGATGCCGAATGACCAAGGTGCTCCGAGGGGAAGCGGTGCGCAAGGGTGTGACGTTCGACATGGTCGTGATGGGACCGTACAAATCGCTGCAGGTGAGGAAACGGAATGACGACGACGGTTCTGCCGAATGGTCGCCAGCGGATCGGTACGCATCCCGAGAGCACCGCTCTCTCAAACGCTCTGCATTGCTTCGGGTTTGATTTCAGCGAGGCTTTCCTGTTCGGATTGGGCCGGGGGTTGAATTTCATCTACTGGCAGGGCCGGAAGATGGCGGCTCCACTGATTCGGGGGAGGATCAAGCCGGACGGCATCGTGAAAAACGTCACGGAGCTGTTCGGGGCCCGCTGCGACGTGGTGGAACTGCCCACCCTTGATCTCGCCCGCAGCTTCATCCACCGGGAGCTGGCCGCCGGGTATCCCGTGATGGTCCGGGTGGGAATCGACGATTCCTCCCTACTGGCGGGGGCTCTCGAGTCCGATTACTTAGTCGTGTTGGGCGTGGAAAGGGGCGACTATCTCGCCGTCGCCAATGCTTCGGAGGAGGAGCCTTCCCTGGTCCCGTTGAACCGCGCATTCCACCAATGGTTGGCCCGGGGAACCCCTCAAGCCGTGGTCATTCGGCCCCAGCACGTGCCCGGTAACATGCCCCACATCTTACGGGCTTCCATGCGGAGACACGCGGCCGAAGTATTGGACCCACCGGTGCCGTACCTCGGTGTGCGTGGAATCGAGAGGTTCGCTGTGGACGTGGTACTCTGGCCCGATCGCCTGCGAGACGTGAGCATGGCCGCCAACGTGTTCGTGCAGAGCTGGACTCATCCCTACGCCGGGGGTGACGGCTATCGGGGGCTGTACCGGAAATTCCTCATCGAGGCATTCGATATTCTCCCCTGCAGGGTGATCGAAGAATCCGTGCGAGCCACGGGTCGGGTGATGGTGTACTGGCGCGGGGTGGTGTCCACGCTGCGCGAGGTGGCCTACGGCAACAACAGAGTGGACTCGCTGTTGCGCGAAGCCAGTCGCCTCCTGCAGGAAATCGCCCGGGTGGAGCGGACCACAATGGAAGCGATCGCCGAACTGTGAAGGGGGCGGCTCGTGAACCACCACGGGGAAAACCGGCTACGGAATGCAGCGACGGAGAAGTGGCTGTGAGGGGAACCCTTTCCGCGTTGTCACAGGCACGGGTCTTGCAGGCTCGCTGACATCCGGGATTCTGCGGGCGGGAATGCGGTCGCGTCTCGTCCGGTCGTGGTCGAAAAGCGAGCGGCTGCACTGCGAACGGGGGTTGTGGCATGGTTCCAGGGCCCCCGGGGTAGCGTGGTAGGTTGGGAGCGTCTCACCCAAGAGGAGCTGCAGCAAGGGAGCACAGGAGGTGAACGATGAGCCGAAGGAACAGCCTGGTTGTTGCTGCACTGACGATCGCCGTGTTTGGGGGCGTTGCTTTTGGTGCCCACGGGTACAAGACGCGTTCGCTTGTCCAGCTTGAGAGAGCCCGGGTGATGACCAAAACGGCCGCTAGACACAGGCCGGCCAAGATGTGGTCCTTCCTGCGGGCCAACCGATTCGGCGAGGTACGGCAGACCTCGGTTTCCAATCTGTTGGTGAACGGTCAGAACCCGTCGAGCTTTGCGCTGGGGGACACGGTGACCGTGGAATTCGCCTTCGACGGAGGCGAGTCGATCGCGTACGTCCATCTGTTCATCGACGTCGACGGCGATAGCCTCATTTCGCAGGCGGACAAAGAGGTCGACAGTGGCGGAGCTTTCGTCGACAACAGCGACATGGACGAAGACCCCTCGGTGGGCTCCTTCCGCGTCACGTTCCCATCGCTGGGCGTTTTTCCGGCCGTCACTCAGTACATCTTGGCGCTCGAGTCGTCCGGTGAATGGGAGACTTGTGTGATTTCGGTGACCGAGCCTGCAACGGACTACTCGATTTCCGGCGACGTCACGCTGCCGCCGCTTACACCAGGCATCGTCGTATTGGCGATGTTCCCCGGGGCTGAGGTGGAGGGGACGGAGGAGATGATCATCGCCACCTTCACGGATACGTCCGGGCATTTCTACATTCCGGTCCCGGAGCCCCTGGCCAACGATACGGCGATGGTGATGGCCTACGATTTCATGGGCGTGACGGGCGGGTACTTGTTCTCGTTTCCCGCTACGGTCTTCGTGGATGGGCACGTATCCGGCTTATCGCTTGAAATGGCAATGGCGAACGCCTGGGTCCGGGTTACGGTGCAAGATCAGTACGCTGCGCCGGTGCCGGGCGTGAGCGTGTACGCGGGGGCGGAGGGGCCCGGGAGTGAGGCAGTGACGGATTCCACCGGTGTGGCCGTCCTCGGTGGCATGGGCGGACAGCGCGTGTGGATCGATGTGGACAGCGACCAGTTGTGGCCGACCTACTCTAGCGGGCATGGCATCGACACGGTGATGGTGCTCGGCGACACGCTCGACGTGTTCCTCCCAGCATACCAGAACGACAGCAGCATCGAAGGATACGTGTATCAGGACGGGCTGCCCAAGCCGGGAGCTCGCCTGCACGCCTGGTCCGAGATCGCCTACAGCTACGGCTGGACGGACATCAACGGCTACTTCTCGATCCCGGTGTACTCTGGGGTTGAACGAGGCTACTGGCTATCGGTGGACGAGGAATTCGTTCCCGAGGGCTACTTCGTGCGAGGCGATGATCGGCCTGTGAAGCCTGGCGAACAAGACATTCGCATTGACCTGCTCAGAGCCCAAGGGGAAATTTTCGGGTATGTGGTCGATGCCTCGACGGGTGATCCGATCGAGCACGCGTGGGTTTGGGCGCAGAGCGACACGTTCGCTGAGGGGGGCGAAACGGACGAGGACGGCTACTACAATATCCCGGTGATGAACGGGTTCTACGAGGTGAATTGTTATGCGGAAGGCTATTTCCCGGATTGGGACACCGTGAACGTGGCTGACGCGTCAGTGCAGGTGGATTTCTCCCTGGAGCCTTTTGTGTCTGGCTACATCGCCGGATACGTGTACGACGTGGACGGGAACCCCCTGGGTGGAGTGGAGGTCGTGGCGGAGACGGACAGCGGCATGCACTGGCACGCGGAGACTTGGACCGCGGACGATGGCTCGTATCTCCTGGAGGGTCTCATCCCGGGAAACTACCGCGTGTGGGCACTGGGTGACTTCTGGGCCCGTGCCTTCTATCCGGACACATCGGAGTACGGTGCTGCTGCCCTAGTGCCGGTTTTCCCCGCAGACACGACGTGGGGCATCGACTTTCACCTGGAACCCGGCGGTGCAATCACGGGTGTGGTCACGGATGCCAACACGGGCGAGCCCCTTCCCGAGTGCGACGTCCACGCCTGGAACGTCTCGGAGCCGTGGCAATGGTGGAACGCCTGGACGGACGAAAATGGCACCTACGTGCTGCGCGGGCTTCCTGCCGGAAGCTACCACGTCGAGGCGACCTGCTGGGAGAAAGGCTACATCCCCCAGCGGTATCTCAATCAATTCCCCTGGGAGCCCGGGGATACCGTAGTGGTGCAGACACTCCAGTACACCGAAGGCATCGATTTTGCGCTCCTGTGGGGTGCGGCCATTGCGGGCACCGTGATCGACACGACGTACTGGATGGGCATACCGGATGCTCACGTGGTTGCAGAAGCGGTGGATGGAACCGCCTTCTACGAGGCTTACACCGACAGCTCGGGCTACTTCTTCATCGCACCCATACCGCCCGGCGAGTACTACGTGAGCGCCTCGGCCGAGGGCTACGGCACCGGGTGGTACCCCGGCGGCGTGAGCCGTGACTCAGCTCAGGTGCTCCAGTTACACCAGGGTGATGCGATGTTTGGGCTCGAGTTCAGGCTTGGGCCGGGGACCGGGGTGGCTCGTCTGTCCGAGGGTTCTCTACCCACTCGTTTCGCCCTCCATCGCGCCTTTCCCAACCCCTTCAATCCCGAAACGGCGCTTCGTTACGATGTGCCCCAGCGCGCTCGGGTGACATTGACCGTGTTTGACGCAATGGGGCGGCGCGTGAAGGTGCTCGTGCAGAAGACGGTGCCGCCCGGAAGGTACATGGTGTGCTGGGATGGGACCAACGAGCTGGGTGAACCGGTTGCATCGGGCGTGTACGTGGTCGTGATGCGCGCTGGCGAAAAGCGCTTCGTGACCAAGGCGACGCTACTGAAATAGGCGTACCTACTTGCCAGGGGCAGGTCTCCGAAGCCGCATCCAATGAGGATGCGGCTTTTTTCTACGGCTGTCGGCCGATCCCCGGTTTGCGGTAGGGACGTTCAGGCTTCTGTCGCCCAACGGCGCGCGATTGATCTGCGGGAATAACCTGGCCCGGCGATTGAGCAAAGTCGATGGAATGTAGGTGGCAGGCCTGTCGCAGGCGTAGGGACTAATGCACAGGGATGCGCTCGCGAGTGACGTGAGTAACCCGTGAGTCCCTGGGATGCAGGGGGCACGTCTCCGGGAGCAGCCGCCCGAGGTGACGAAGGGCGCGGGTGCTCGTTCGACGAGGAGTGTATTTCGGTGCGCGATCGAGCGTTGGCGAGAGGAGACGTACTGCTTCGTGCCCTGATTGGCACGTGGTGTCACGGGAGTCCGCGCGAGGCGGGAACGCGGCCTGCTACGCGTGCGTTGGAAAAGATTGGATGGCTTTGTGGGGTGTTTTCCTAGCAATATTCGTCACACGCCGTTTGTAGTCCCCTTGTTAGTTCCGCACTGCTGTAGCGTTCTCACATCGGCAACTTCGACAACGAATGAGACGACCAGAAACCACGGAGGGGAAAATGCGCGCTGCGGAGCAGCTGAACGATTTGAATATCTGTTTTGTGAGTAGCTACGTACCCCGTCGATGCGGGATCGCAACGTTCACGCACGACCTGGCGGCGGCGATTGCCGAGGAGCGTGAAGAGCGCTTGAGTTCGGATCGGGCGCTTGGCATTGTGGCTATCACCAACACGCCCGAAGGTTACCCCTACGGTCCCGAGGTGCGTTTCGAGATCCGTGAGCAGTACAAGGCGGACTACCGGGAGGCGGCCGACTACCTGAACGTGTCGCCCACCGAGGTGGTGTCGATCCAGCACGAATTCGGCATCTACGGGGGCGAGCATGGGTCGCATTTGCTCGCCCTGCTGGGTAATCTGAAGAAGCCCGCGGTGACCACCCTCCACACAGTGCTCCGGGAACCGTTCGACGAGAAGCAGAAGAAAGTTCTCCAGGAGATTTGTTCGCTCAGTACGCTTGTGGTGGTCATGGCTCGCAAAGCTTTCGACATTCTGCGGGAGGTGTACGAGGTCCCGGAGGAGAAGATCGTCCTGATCCACCACGGAGCCCCCGACGTGCCTTTTCTGGATCCCTCGTACTACAAGGATCAGTTTCAACTGGAGGGTCGCAAGGTGGTTCTCACCTTCGGCCTCTTGAACCCCAATAAGGGCATCGAGTACGTGATCCGCGCCCTACCGCGCGTGGTGGAAGAGTTTCCCGACGTCGCCTACGTGGTCCTCGGGGCGACTCACCCGGAGGTGAAAAAAGTCCACGGCGAAGAATATCGTCTCTCTCTGGTGAGACTCGTCGAACGGCTCGGCCTTGAGGAACATGTGATCTTCCGCAATCAGTACGTGTCGCTGGAAGAGCTGTTGCGTTTCCTGATCGCTTCCGACATCTACGTGACGCCCTACCTGTCGAAGGAGCAGATCGTCTCCGGAACGTTGACGTACGCCATTGCCACGGGCAAGGCGATCATTTCGACGCCGTACTACTACGCCGAAGAGATGCTCGCCGATGAACGTGGCATCCTGGTTCCCTTCCGGGATGAGGAACCGTTGAGTGAAGCCCTGTTGGAATTGCTGCGGGACGAGAACAGACGCAACCGCATCAGGAAGAACGCCTACCAGTTCGGGCGCCAGATGGTCTGGAGAGAGGTGGGCCGCGAGTATCTGCGGATCTTGCACCGCGCGGTGGAGATCTACGGCAGGCAGGCGACGAGGGCACTCATTCGCGCCAAGGCGATCCCGAATCCCAGTCTGCCGGAGATCAATCTGCGGCACCTGCGGGTTCTCACGGATGATACGGGGATTCTGCAACATGCCATCTACACCGTACCCGATCCGAACTTCGGGTACTGCACGGACGACAACGCTCGTGCCGCTATCGTGGCTACGATGCACTGGAAACTCCGCCGGGATCCCGAGATCTTGCCGTTTCTGTACCGGTATTTGTCCTTTTTGCGATTCGCGTACAATCCCGAAAAACGGAGATTCCGGAACTTGATGTCCTACGATCGGCAGTGGCTGGAAGAAGTGGGGAGTGAAGATGCGCAGGGCCGAGCTCTGCAGGCTCTGGGCTACGTGATCGGTCACTCTCCGAGCGACTCTATTCTGGCTTTTGCCACGAGGCTGTTCAACGAGTCGCTGGAGGCGGCGCTGGAGTTCGAGGCGCCGCGTCCCATGGCCTTCGCAGCCCTGGGGGCCACTTACGTTCTGACCCGTTTCGCAGGGGCGCGGAATGCTAGGGCGGTGGCTGAGGAATTGTGTACGCGCCTCCTCGAGATGCTTCGAAATCACGCGGAGCCGGAGTGGTATTGGTTTGAGGACATTCTGACCTACGACAACGGCCGCATGCCCCAGGCATTGCTGGCCGCCGGTCGGGTGCTGGGTGTGCAAGAGTGGGTCCGGGAAGGGCTCCGGGCGTTGGACTGGCTGTTCGCTGTGGAGACAAACGAGAACACCGGCTTCATCAGCGTGGTGGGCAACGAGGGTTGGTATCCGAAGCACGGGTATCGAGCGCGCTTTGACCAGCAACCGGTCGAAGTGGCCAGTCTGGCCGACGCCGCCTACGAAGCGTACCTTGCCACTGGCGAAAGGCGCTGGTTCGACCGGATCCGACTGGCGTTCCGCTGGTTCCTAGGCGACAACGACGTGAACGAAGTGATCTACGATTTTACCACCGGGGGCTGCCGGGACGCGCTGGAAACGGGCGGCGTGAATCAGAACGAGGGGGCGGAGTCCACGCTGGCGTGGTTGACCGTCCTGCAATT
>CAYXFI010000002.1:0-6014 GCA_964464205.1 uncultured Cytophagia bacterium | reverse complement strand
AGCGCTTCGAGGCGACGCTGGCGACAATGGACTCGCGGTTTGGGGCGGTGGAGGAGCGCTTCGAGGCGACGCTGGCGACAATGGACTCGCGGTTTGGGGCGGTGGAGGAGCGCTTCGAGGCGATGCTGGCGACGATGGACTCGCGGTTTGGGGCGGTGGAGGAGCGCTTCGAGGCGATGCTGGCGACAATGGACTCGCGGTTTGGGGCGGTGGAGGAGCGCTTCGAGGCAGTCCTGACGACAATGGGCACCCGTTTTGGGGCGGTGGAGAAGCGCTTCGAGGCGATGCTAGCGACAATGGACTCGCGGTTTGGGGCGGTCGACAAACGCTTCGAAAGTATGGACAAACGCATGGATGTGCTCCTCAAGACGATGGAAGCTCGTTTCGCGGCAATGGATGAGCGCTTCGAGGCGGTGCTCAACGCGACGAATACCCGTTTCGAGGCGGTGGACAAGCATTTCGAGGGGATCGAGAATCGCTTTAGTGATCTGCTTCACTACATGGATCGCCGTTTCAGCCAGTTGACCTGGCTCATATCGTTGGTATTGACAGTACTCGTGGTACTTATTACCGTCTATCGCTTCTTGGGCTGACGGCGTCGAAGCGGGGGGAGTCTCGGATGGGGACGAGGAGTCTCCCTTTCGGATTGGGGCAGGATTTTAGAGACGAGACAAACTCGTCGTGGGTCTGTTTCAGTGACCCCAATCGGTCAAACAAGAACACGTCGCAGGCACACGTAGGGCAGCCGTAGATGGACTTACAGAACAGTTCCGAGGCACACGTCTCGGGCTGGGACCGTGTTGATCACGGGGATGAGGCGTTCAAACGCATGATAGAGCGGCTGGATCGGAGCTTCTACCGGTTCGTGTGGGTCGCTCTCTTTTGGTTCGTGTTGGTGGTTGCGCTGCTCACCATTTTCACGTTCTTCGTGTAGTTGCCCGCCGCTGAGATCACACCATTTGGCTACGAGATCAGCCCCGCTCGTCCGGGATATTAGACTGGCGTTCGTAGGTTTCGCCGGGGGATTGCGCATCGATCTGGCCAATCTGTTTTGCGATCGAAGCGCCCCTATCAGACTGCCGCTGCGTGCGCTTGTGGCGGCTTACGACTACCAAGCTGTGCCCGTTGGTTAGTTGGGTCCCCGGTGGTTGATCGGAGGTGCATCTGTACAGGGCGAGTCCTTTGCGGCGTTTCGTGAAAAGTGGGTGTCGGCGGACAGAGATATGGCTGCACGTTTCTCGGGGGGCTGTGACTTGACGAGGGGTGCTCGTAGCGCGGTTGGTCCACGGAAACCGTGCGAAACCCCTTGACATACAGCCGGTGGCAGGCTAAATTGCGAGTGAAAATGGGGAACGTCCAGCGTCTGGAGAAGAAGCAGTGGCCGAAAAGGAGGAAATCATCCGCATCGTCGAGGGGGTTCTTGAGGAGAAGCTGCCCTCCTATCTGGCGCGCTACTTCCCTGGAGGCGAAGAGCCGCTAGACCGCTTCGTTCTCATTCAGCATTTGATCCGCCTCGAAGAGGAGCTGAAAGCCCAACGGCAAATCTTGGAGGTTCGTTTCGAAGCGATCGACAGTCGCTTCGAGGCCATCGACAGTCGTTTCGAGGCCATCGATCGTCGTTTCGAGGCCATGGACAAGCGCTTTGACGATCTGGTTCACTACGTGGATCGCCGCTTCACCCAATTGACCTGGGTTGTGTCACTGATGTTCACGGTGCTCGCCGTGCTCATCACCCTCTACCGTTTCCTGGGCTGATGCTCAGGAACGCGGCTCGCCAGGGGGTGCTGCGATACGCGGTTTTCTCAAGAGATCTCCGAGGGGTATGTGATCCGGAAGTACGAGGTTGCCGCTCCCGATGGGCCCTCCCTGCGGAACAGCCCGCTGCGTCGCGTACGCGAGTTTCCTCGGAAGCGTGCTACACCAACTGCCCATCCCGTACCAAGCGAACTGCTGCCACAAGGGCCGCGCCCATGGCGGCTATGCGCAGCAGCCGGCAACAGCTGCCTGCCCCGGTAGCAGTTGCAACCCCCGACTCTGTGAAGTTGGGACCTTGCCTCGTGACGCCCCCCCTTTGTTCGCTCGCTTCTTGATCCAGCGCGCCCAGGTTCGTATATTGCGGTACCGATCGCAGTACCGGAACCCATCGAGGGATTTCGGGGGTCGCTTGATTGGTTCGCTTCAGCGCCACGCGAGCAGATAGCTGCTTTGACTGCACTGCCGCACGGAGAATTCGCTCGTGACAATGCACGTTCCCAGGGTAGCAGTACTCCACTACGACGAAATCGGCCTCAAAGGCGGAAACCGGAGACGCTTCGAAGAGCAATTGGTTCGGAACGTTGCGGAACTCTGCCGACCGGCCCTCACTCGGGTCGAGCGGGACTACGGGTATCTCGTGGCGGAGATCGACGAACACGCCGAACTGGAGGACTTGAGACGCAGGTTAGCGCTCATCCCTGGGATCGCGAACTTCGCTTTCGCTGTACCCGTGGATCTCGATCTGGAGGCAATCACGGCCGCCGCGGTCGAACTGGCTCGGGAATCGAAGTACGCCACTTTCAAAGTCCAGGCCAGCAGGGCGAACAAGCGATTCCCTTATGATTCGATGGAAATCAATCGTCGCGTGGGCGCAGCGATTCTGGAGAAGGTGGGGGGACAGGTTCGGATGCACGAGCCGGATCTCACCGTCCACATTGAAATTGGTTTCCGGGAAGCCTACGTTTCCACCCAGCGCTACCGTGGGGTGGGTGGGCTGCCGGTGGGAACGGCGGGCAAGCTGATGGCTCTGCTCTCCGGGGGTATCGACAGTCCCGTGGCGGCCCACCTGATGATGCGTCGCGGGGTCCGTATCTCCATCGTGCACTTCCAGAACGAAACTCAGGTTCGAGCGGAAGTCGAAACTAAGATCCAAGACCTGACGCGCGTGCTCGCGCAATCTCAGGGTCCTACCAAGCTGTACATCGTACCGTTCGCTGACCTTCAATTCGAAATCATCGCTTCCGTTCCCGCGAAACTCCGAATGATCGTGTACCGCCGCTTCATGCTGCGTATCGCTACAGAGCTGGCTCGCCGGGAAAAGGCGAAAGGACTTGTGGTAGGCGACAGCCTGTCGCAGGTGGCCTCGCAAACGCTCGACAACCTGCAGGTGACGTACGCCGCCACCCCGCTGAACGTCTACGCCCCCCTGATGGGCTTCAACAAAAACGAGACAATTGAACTCGCCAAAAAAATCGGGACGTACGAAATTTCCATTCGGCCCTACGGCGACTGCTGCACGTTCTTCGTAGCGCAGCACCCGGAGACCCGGGCTAAGCTGGAAGCAGTGGAAAGGGTCGAGTCGCAGCTCGACGTGGATGGCCTGGTGCAAAAAGCCGTGCGCGAAGCCCGGCGGGAGACCATTTGTCCCGAGCCCCTACCTCTTGTGGAGCCTTCGGAGGTCGGGGAAAAAGATTCCGAAGAGCTGTTCTGATTGGTCACTGGACACGGCAAGCCGGGTAGACGCTGTGACGAGTGGGCAGTGGGGTTCCGGGTGGGGTGATGAACCGTGCACCGAACGGGAAGGCCTTTGCCCCAGACGTTGTGCGTGCGGCACATGGCGTTCAACTTTTCCCGGCCAGTGGCTCCGGGAACGAATCCCTGTGCGCGCCGGAGGGAACGGTTTTTCGAGCGTTCTGAACAGGGTGGTCTGCGCCGGTTCGAGTCTGAAGTGATGGGGCGGAGAACCGTGGGATTTGTTCGCCACTACCTGTGCCAACCATCCCCTCCTGCGCGAGAAGAAGTTGCCTTTGGAAACTCTTTGCCGGATAGGAAACAAGTTCACGAGGTGTCGAGATGGCTGCGCGTTGGGCGTTCCTTTTCGGGTTCTTCTTCGCCGTGGTAGCTTTGGCTGCGGAGCCGTACTACAGCGGTGAGCTCATCTTCCCGCCGGAGAAATGGCACAATCACTCGTCGAGCATCGTTCAGGCTCCGAACGGCGACCTCATCGTGTGCTGGTACCACGGGTCGGGTGAGCGGTGGGCGGACGACGTCGTGATCCTCGGATCCCGAAAGCGCGCTGGGTCGGATCGCTGGGAGGAGCCGTTCTTGATGGCCGACGTTCCGGGCTTTCCGGACTGCAACCCCACGCTGTTCATCGATCCCGAAGATCGCTTGTGGCTCTTCTGGGTGGTCATCTACTCGAATCAATGGGAGTCGGCCTTGCTAAAGTACCGCCGCTCTTCGGGCTATCAACTCTCTTCGGGTCCGCCGAGGTGGGAGTGGCAGGATGTGATCATGCTGAAACCGCCGCGACTGGAGGAAAAGCTCAGAGAGGCGGCGAAACGGTACGGACCGATCATCAAGAAGTACCCGAAAGCTGAAACCGAAGTGCAACGGATCTTGGAGCTGGCCAAGCAGAAACTGGCGCGCCGAATGGGCTGGATGACGCGCACCCACCCCGTAACGTTGCCCTCCGGGAGAATCCTGCTGCCCCTCTACACCGACGCGTTCTCCGTTTCACTTGTGGCTTTCAGCGACGATTCGGGCCGCACCTGGCAGGCGGGCGAGCCGATCGTCGGTCTAGGTAACATCCAGCCTGCCATCGTGCGGCGCAAGGATGGTACCCTGGCCGCCTACATGCGCGACGCCGGTCCCAGGAACCGGATCCAATACGCGGAGTCCAGGGACAACGGCGTCCACTGGAGCGAGGTATCCTTCCTCGACATCCCAAATCCGGGTTCCAGCGTGGACGTGATCGCTCTGGAAAGCGGCCGCTGGCTGATGGTCTGCAACGACACGGAGGAAGGCCGGCACAGCCTTGCAGCGATGCTGAGCGAAGACGAGGGGCGCACGTGGAAGTGGGTGCGGCACCTGGAGAAACAGGACCCCGGCAAGGGCTCGTTTTCGTACCCGTCGATCATCCAGACGCGCGACGGTCTGATCCACGTGACCTACAGCTACCACGTCCCAGAAGGCGAGTCGATCAAGCACGTCGCGTTCAACGAAGCGTGGGTCATGCAGGGGGACCAAGAGGAATAGCAGGGAGCAGGTATGATCAAGGACCCGAAATTGTGGCAGGACTTCCTCGACGAAGAGGCTCGCCGGGAGGAGGTGGACTACTACCGCAATCTGGCCATCTTCGAGGCGTTGCTCGACCTGGCCCGAGCCCTCGGGCGGTGGCCTCCCGAAGACCCTCTGGAGGGGATCGAGGTGGACATCCGAGTCGCGAGGATCCTGAATGGCCAAAGGCCTGATTGAAAGGTTGGGCAAGGCGCTTGCGGAGGTTGGCGTTCCGTACATGATCATTGGGGGCCAAGCTGTTCTACTCTACGGTGAGCCTCGAGCAACCAAAGACGTAGATGTGACAGTGGGGATTGGACCTGACCAACTGCGGGCGGTGCTGGAAGTTTGCAGGCGGGTGGGCTTGTCTCTGAGAGTGGAGGATCCGGCCGAGTTTGTCCGCCGGACGCTCGTTCTGCCCACCGCGGACTCAGAAACGGCGCTGCGAGTAGACTTCGTTTTTTCGTTCACTCCGTACGAGCGGCAAGCGATTGAGCGAGCGCGGAAAGTCCGTTTGGGGGCAACAGATGTGGCCTTTGCCTCCCCGGAGGACGTTGTGATTCACAAAGTCTTCGCTGGGAGGCCTCGAGATCTGGATGACGTGCGCGGCATCTTGCTGCGCCAGCGGGAATTGGACCAGTCGTACGTTCTGCACTGGCTTCGCGAACTCGGGCAGGCGGTGGGGCAGGATTTCGCGTCGTTGTTCGAGCAATTGTGGGAAGAGACGCGGGAGAAAAAATAGCTCCAGAAACGGAGGTGCCGAGATGAAACGAGTGAACAGGCGGGAGTTTCTGGGTACCGCTGCGGCCGCTGTGGCCGCGAGCTGGACGGGCGCATTGATCTCTGGTTGCGCCAAGAAGGAGGAAGAAATGGCCGGGAAGGGATTCCAGTGGAATTTCTCCATTTGCAACGAGATCATGAAAGACTGGCCGTGGGAGAAGCAGCGCAACTATTCGGCCCAGGTGGGCTACAAGGGCATC
>CAYXFI010000001.1:0-56425 GCA_964464205.1 uncultured Cytophagia bacterium | reverse complement strand
TTCGAGTACTCCGAGCAGCACCCCTTCGAGCACGCCTACTCCCAGCGATCCTCCTTAGGACGTTCATATGCCGGAAAACATCAGCACCAACCTGGTTGTGTTGGCCGATCAAACCTTAAAGGTCATCGATGAGGATGGTGTTTTGTCTACTCCTGTTGGAACGCTTCTTGATGAAAGCGGTGATGCGCTTTTGGACGAGGGTGGTTTGGTTTTGTCTGCCAGTTCTGGGGAGATTCCAACATGTTATCTGTGCGTGAGTGGATCTCGCATTTACGCTATCGACGCAACTGGAGTCGAGTCTATCGACGTGCAAACCGGGGTTGTCACTACCCTGGAAGCTACGGAGGGAACTGTTCCAACTGGGTGCGTCGTTGGTTGCATCTACCGCGATCGTCTTGTATTAGCGGGCGGCGACAATGCGATTTACATGTCACGGCAGGGGGATTACACCGATTGGGATTATGGGGTCGTCGCGGGCGCACCAGGCCAACCTGTTGCGTTTCAGCTTGGTGAGGCGGCGGAGATTGGCGAGACGACGAAAGCTCTGATTCCGTTCCGCGATTCTTATCTTCTTGCGGCAACGAAGTACAGTCTTTGGGTTGTGCAGGGAGATCCGGCCGCTGGGGGGTCGCTTAAGAATGTGTCTCGCGGTATTGGAATCATCGGGAAGACAGCGTGGTGCAGTATTCAGGATGGAGTTGTTGGCGATAGGGTTGTCAAGTACGGCGTGATCTTCTTGGCGACCGATGGGCTTTACCTTGTGACTCCATCAGGCGATGGCCTCACGCGGATTTCTGGCGATCGGATTCCGAAAGAGCTCATTGACATTGCAGATAGCGTGACGGTGAGTCTCGTCTATTCGCCCGAGGAACAGGGGGTCTGGATCTTTCTCACGCCGTCTTCTGGGACGGGAACTCACTGGTTCTTCGATACGGTACGGCTTGCGTTTTGGAGTGTCGCTCTTCAGGAGAATCATCAGCCTGTTTCTGCAGTGTGGCACAACGGCAGCGTGGTTCTGGCGTGTCAGGACGGGTATCTGCGGAGCATTGGCGGCGACGATGATGATGGAGAGGACATCGAGAGCCATGTTCTGTTAGGGCCGTTTAGGACGGCTGCTGCTGGAACCTTTGGGCGGATCAACACGCTTCGGGCCCGGCTTGCCGAATCGAGCGGCGCCGCAACCTGGTTCCTCGTGACAGGCGACACGGCCGAAGAAGCCTGCGCCAATGGTAAGCTCGCCATCGAGGCCTACCAGGCGCGAACGGACAGCAGCGACACGTCTCACTTGGCGTATGTGGCGGCGACCGGCACTCTCTCTGGAGGGTTCAACTCGATCGTGTACCCGCGGATTCGAGCTGAGTGGTTTGTGCTGTGGATCGAGTCCACGGCGAAGTGGGCCTACGAGACAGCGATTATTGAAACTGGGCAATCAGGAAAAGTCAGGTAGGGTGGAGCGATGCCGCAATATACAGCTTTGCCGGCGGCCGGGGCGCTGGACGGTGACGAGATTATCGCTTGTCTCCAGTCAAGCGTGATGAAACAGACGACGCTGGCAACTCAATCGGCGTTCACGATCGACACGCTCCTGGGAGCCTCGTCTGCGACGCCCACCACGGGCGACAACGTGGTTGCCGAACGGAGCGGGACGGAAAAGCTGTTCGATCTGGATGATCTGGCGGCCTACTGCGTGGCGTCTGGCTGGAGCGTCGCCAGTGAGGCGGACCCGGCTAACGCGGCTGACAAGTTCCTCGTGAACCGTGGAGGGACGATCTACGAGCTGGACATCGACACGGTGTCCACCTACGTCTTGACTGGGATTCAGGCAACGGTCCTCGACATCTCGGAGCTGTCCGTTGCGACTCTCAGCGACGCGGATCAGTATCTCGTCTGCCAGGGTTCGACTGGGAAGAAGACAACTTGGACGGCGATTGCGGCCCGGGCCCATTCTCAGTTCGACGCTTACCTGGTCGCTTTAGATGCCGCCGGGGCCCTCGCTGATGCGGATCTGGTGTACTTGTCGCAGAGCGGGACGGCGAAGAAGCTCGCGCTGTCCGATTTGGCGGATTACGTGACTTCTGAGGAGGCGACGGCGATCGTCGCAACGGCCTGGGACGCTTCCGCGGTGGACCCGGCGCAGGGGACCGATGTTTTCGTCTGCGAGCGCAGCGACGTCCCCAAGACGGTCACGGGGGCTGTGCTGGGGGCCTACACACTGACGCTGCTCTCCGGCGCTGCTTCAGCAGACCCGATTGTGGACGCCGACGTGTTTCCTCTGTTCCGGAGCGGGACGGAGAAGACGATCACGGCTGCGCTTCTGGCGGATTACATGAGCACCGAGATCCTCGCGGACGCCTCGGTAACCCCGGTCACCACATTTGCGGCCGGTGACTACGTATTGTTGGGTCGGAGCGGCGCCCTAACGGTGATCACTCAGGAAAACTTCACGTCTGAGGTGCTTGACGGCGTGCAGGCGGATGTTCTAGACATCAGCGGCTTGGCGACGGCGACGATCGCTAACAATCACATCGCGTTTGTTCTGGACGGCTCGACAGCGAAGAAGGCGACCTATTCCGCGGTCGCCACCTACGTTTGCAGCACGATCGCCGCATATGTGGGCGATCAGGGCGACGCTGATCCGATCGTCGATACTGATCTGTTCCTTGTGGACAGGAACGACACGTCCTATTACATCGCCGCCAGCGACTTGGCGACGTACATGATCACGGAAACCTGGGATCAGACGGCTGGGACTACCGTTGAAGACGGCGACCAGTTTCTCATGTACCGCAGCGGAACCGGTTACCGCAAAGTCACCGGCCAGATGATCGAGACGTATATCTCTGGAGAGCTCCAGAGCGACCTGCTCGATTTCTCGTCGTTGGACACGGGCACGGTTGCTGGGACGGATTACATCGCGATTACGCAGACGACGACGCCGAAGAAGGCAACGGTCACGTCGCTTACCAGTTTCGTTTGGACAACGATCCAGGCGAACATGGAGGCGGTGGACGCGAAGACAGATCCGGTTGTCGAAGATGAGATTCTGATCCAGGATTCCGAGGACAGCGCAGCGCTGAAGAGGATCACGCTGAGCCAGGCGCTGGAGCTTCAGGAAGCGCGCTGGAAGATCGTGCCCGAGGCGGATTATACGTCTCTTCCGGCGAGCACGACTCGGATCAACATGTCCGATACATCGCAGATGGAAGTAGGGCTTCCTTTGCGGTATCAGTATGGCGGGACCTATTACTACGGCGTGATTGCTACGGTCGTAACGGACAGTTACATCACGATCCGTGGCGCTGCTCTAGATGCTGGTGTCGGGATCGACGATCTTCGCGTCGGTCATCCGGGGTTGATTAAGACGAAGGAAGTCAGGATCTCCGGCGCGTACTTGGTCCCGTGGGTCTCACCTGATGGCGGGACTTCCAAGGCGACGATGCTTGAGGACATCGTTGGTGAGTTTTTCAAGTGGCGGGGCCCGGATGCTTGCTTGGTGAGCGTATCAGGAACGCAGTACGTTGCGGACACGACGGCTCAGCCCTACTTCAACATTCGGGTTTACCAGGGCGCGGCGTGGCACGACATCTTGACGGAGAACTCGGGTAAAGGGATTCAGCTCGGCGCGTCGGGAGTTTGGGTTGATTCTGCGGCTGTCGGTATCGATGCGTCGTACTACACGTTCAACGAAGACGACGACATGGAGATCAATTGTGACGCGACCGGGGCGGATGGAGACGCCGACACGGTAACGTTGATTTTGATTTTCGTTTGCAAATAGGCTGACTGCATCATGACCATCGGCGGAATGGAATACGCATACCCGTATGCGTACTGGCACGACCAGGACCCTGCGCCTGCGGCCAATATCGACGTCACGAACTGGTTTGAAGAAGAGACCATTCCGGACCCGATTGAAAATGACGAGTGGGTAAGCGAGCGGGAGCTTGGGTGGTTGCTTGCTCAGGGATGGGTGGTCGTCGAGAGTCAAGAGGTGGATGGAAGGCCGCCGGAGCGCAAGTATAAGCTGCGGAGGACTTCGTTCAAGAACAAGACCGGCTTGAATACGCTTCTCCTGAAGTATATTTCCCTGTTTAACGAGGGTCGTAATCTCAACGACACTCGCTACGACGACCTCGTGGTGATGTACTCGGATCTTCTGAGCCACACCCACTCGCATCTGAACCGCCAAGCGTATGCGAGCAATGCGTATGAGACGCTGTTCGTCAACACGCTTGACTCGATCATCTCGCAGATCGACTTCTATCTGGACATGACGCGGGTTGATTCTGCTTCTGTGTTCGACGATGCGGTTGATAAGCTGAATGCGTTTGTGGCGAAGCTGAACGAGCTGGAATCTGGGAACAGTAGTTTCAAAGCGGAGATCGAGAGTCTTCTGACGACTCAAGGGACGAGCCTTACTCAGTTCACGTCTCGCGTTGCTGGTATGCTTACTCAGCTCGAAACGGATCACACGCTGTTGAGGAACGAGGTCCTTGGTCTGGAAACCGCTGACGATGCAACCCTGTCAACTCATGTGACGGATTACGAGGCGAAGCTGGCGGCGTTGGAAACTGCGGTTACGACGGTTGAGACTCAGCTTCTCGCGCTGATCGATGATTTTGAGGAGTCCTACACCACTTACCGCACCGAGACGCTATCGGCGATCACGTCAATGGAGAGCGAGCTCAACTCGCTTACCAGCGCGGTGAACGGCTACCTGAGCGACTTGGACACTGAGCTTGACGGTCACGAGGGGACCTATCGGACGATTCTGAATCTGTTCGTCTCGGATTACACGACTCACGCGGCGACAACGCGAGCGTTGCTGGTGGATCTTGGGACGACTGAGACGGCTCGGATCAATGAGAAGTGGGATAACGTGAAGGCGGAGAATCGGCAGAAGCTCACCGATCGCGGGTTCTACTCCTCGGCATTGATCACCACGATCGATGCTCTTGCGGAGCGGGAGCGGAGCGAGGATCTCGGACAGCACAACGACCGGTTGGCGCGAGAGAAGCTCCAGAACGAGCACATGCTCTACGGTCAGTTGTTCAAGGTCCGAGATAAGCAGACTGCCGGCGAGGCCTACATTCATAGCTTGATTTCGGCGGCGCTCAAGTATCGAGCTGAGTGGTCGGCGAAACTCTACGAGCAGTCGGTCAGCCTGAAAAAGATCATTGTTGGGCTTCATGGATCGATCAAGGACGCTCGCAACGTTTTCTTGTCTCAGGAATCGGCTGTCCGCGAGAAGGTGTTCAGCTGGGGTCAGCAGGCCCGACAGGCGGTGATTGCAGGGAAGGATCGCGTCTACGTTTTGCGCCGTGCGATCCAAGAGATGAAAATCGGCAATCGGCAGCGGTTTGCCGAGGCATTGAACCGTGTCCGGCAGCAAACCACCAATCTCTACGACAAGGAGCTTGCGGCCAGAAATGCCGTGGATGCGTTCGCATCCAGGTCGCAGCAGGAGATCTTGACGTTTTTGAACCGGTACATTGAGCAGCACGGCTCCAGCCTTGCTCGGTACACGCAACAGGCAATTGCGGCCGGTCAGTTTTTGAGCGGGGTCCGCGAGCGCACGGCGGCGATGGCGATGCAGACGCGGTTCCAGTTCGCCGGCGGGTTGACGGACGTGAACAACGCGCAGCAAAACCTCATGAAGTTCCAGTTGGACGCCCGCAACAACCTAGCAGTCGGCATGTTCGGCTTCATGGAGCGCCGCACCGACGAGTACGTGGATTTCCCTCACATCACGCAGATGATCATGGACCTGGCGGCGTCTGGACCGACCCAATGGGCTTCCGAGTGACATGGCAAGGCCTCCAAAGCGATACCGAAAGCTGGCTCCTGAATTTCGTCAGGAGCCTCCCTGGGACCCCAGGACCGGAGCGACTGCGCCTCTAGGCATTCTGCCCCAACCGTCCTATCTGGCGGTCATGCGGGTCAAGTACATTCATGCAGACTTCCTTGAGTGTGAAGGCTGGGACCCATTTCACCGTTCATATTTAGAATCAGTGAACGTTGCACGGCCTCCATTGTTGCGTGAATCATTTCGGATTTACGGCAAGCAATTTGATTTCGGGAAGCGAGAAGAGCATAACCCGGGCAACTATAGCAGTTATCCAGAAACATCGCAGCGATACCAAAACCCCCCGCCTTCTTTTTCTCACTATTTGCCGTACTACAGAACTGTTGAATACAAAACCCAGGTAGTGGAAGGAGGCCCAGAAGGAATCGAAGAGATACAGTATTTCGAGACTGTGTGGCCAGCTTACTATATCGGCGAGCTCATTGTTGCCGCTAGAATGTGGGGCATCCATGGAGAGAACGTTCCGAAGTCAGCAGTTTATAATTCAGAACACCCATACCCCGGGGATCTTGGAAGGGATTTAGATAACTATGAAGCTAGGCCGGAGTGGGTTGGTTATACTGTTTCGTCAGATGATCCATACGATGCGCTCACTGATTATGATGGTAATCCAATACTCTGGATGGACTTGAATACAGCAGGACGAACATGGAGAGCGGAACGTCTCAGAAGAGCTATTTTGACAACCGTCTTGCCACCATGTAGCACTGGTTATGCCAAGATCCTTAGTGATCATGCGTATCTTTTGAGCGAAGGGTTTGCTAATCAAATAGCATTAACAGATTGCGAGGTTCGTATTCTAGATGCCATTGGTATCGTTGAAAATCATCCGTTGAACGTTGCCGGATATCTTCCTGTTGGAACGCTGGTGTACATTCACCCGCCGCGAATGGTTGCGGATTTTTGGTTTGTTCTGAACGCCGGCGATTGTGGAGGAATACTTCCTTCCAGCACTCCGAGTTCAACTCCTTCCAGCACTGTCTCCAGTACGCCAAGTTCGACTCCTTCAAGTTCTCCGTCAGGTACTCCGAGTTCAACTCCTTCGTCAACGCCGAGTAGCACGCCGAGTCCAAGCTCAACTCCTAGTAGCACTCCTTCGCAGACGCCTTCTCAGACTCCGAGCAGCACTCCGTCGAGTACGGTTTCTTCAACGCCGTCAAGTACGGTTTCTTCAACGCCGTCGAGTACGCCGAGCCCGAGCTCGACTCCATCCAGCACGCCGTCTAGTACGCCGTCTAGCACACCAAGCCCGAGTTCGACTCCGAGCAGCACTCCTTCGCAGACACCTTCTCAGACACCCTCTCAGACGCCCTCGCAGACCCCGTCGCAAACTCCTTCTCAGACGCCTTCGCAAACTCCTTCTCAGACGCCTTCGCAGACGCCTTCGCAGACTCCCAGCAGCACTCCCAGCTCGACTCCGAGTCCCAGCTCGACGCCAAGCAGCACGCCCAGTTCAACGCCGAGCCCAAGCTCGACTCCGAGCAGCACGCCGTCTTCGACGCCAAGTAGCACGCCCAGTCCTAGCTCAACGCCCAGCTCGACGCCTTCTAGTACGCCGAGCCCAAGTTCGACGCCTTCTAGCACGCCGAGCACAACACCAACGAGCACGCCAAGCTCGACTCCGAGCTCAACTCCTTCGAGTACGCTTTCCAGCACCCCGAGCAGCACCCCCTCACAAACTCCTTCTCAGACTCCCTCGCAGACTCCGTCGCAGACTCCTTCGCAGACTCCTTCGCAGACTCCCTCGCAGACTCCGTCGCAAACTCCTTCGCAGACTCCTTCTCAGACTCCCTCGCAGACTCCGAGCAGCACTCCTTCGCAGACTCCCTCGCAGACTCCCTCGCAGACTCCGAGCAGCACTCCTTCGCAGACTCCCTCGCAAACTCCATCCTCAACGCCGTCCTCGTCCCCGTCGAATACGCCGAGTTCGACTCCATCGAACACGCCTTCGGCAACGTTGACTCCAACACCGACGCCTTCTCCATCTCCATCACCAGCGCCATGAAAGCCATCACGATCGGAACCTACAATTCGAGCATGTTCAGGATAGCCGGCATCCTGCATCGCCTCGGCGTCCTGCTCGGAATGCGAAAGTTCGCGATCGAGAAGTCTCCGATCTGCGCGTACAGGGACCCGCTCCTGAAAGAAGCGATCATGAAATGGTTCCCGCTCCCCGATATGAGTGACGAAGCCTCCAGAGCGGAGCGGCATGGCTTCTTCACGGAATGGGCGATGTACGCTGAAATGGAGAGCGAGCATTACGCGCTGTCGCATCCGATGCTTTCTCTCTGCGTTGATGATGTGATTGCCGCGTGGGGCGATGACACGAAGGTGATTTACTGCTACGTTCGTCCGGAGCTGTTATTCACCGAGAGCCATTTCGAGGCGCTCCGCTTCCAGATGCACTGGTCTAGGAGGTGGGTATGCAAGATCGAAAGCAAGCTGTGGGCGGAGTCGGCCGACGCAGCTCTTAATCACGACGCGATTTTTGTCGAGTCGAGGCGGTACGTGGACGACCCGCTCGGTCACGTCTTGCGCCTGATCGACGACTTGGGAATTGAGCCAACACAGGAGCAGATCGACGAGGCCGTCAAGATCGCGGCTTACGTCCCGATCCAGCCTCATTGGCGAAAGAAGGAAAAGGAGCTTGTCCATGCCCATTAGGCTCAAATACGGCGGCGGTAGCGGGTATCGAGGCGTTCGCACGGGGATGGGCGGACCTGGAATTGCATCGCTGGCTCAACTGGGGATCTGGCAGCAAAACCAAGACTGGCAAAATCGCCAGGCGATGCAAGAAACCGACTGGCAAAACCGCCGGGAGATGCAGGCAGAAGATTGGCGGAATCGCCAGGAGATGCAGCAGAGCGGCTTTTCCTTCCAGGAGAAGTACGCCAGGTCTCGCTTCGGCGAGCGCACCTTGCGCGACCAGATGCTCCAGGGCTGGCGGCGCCGAGACATGCTGGCCGACAAGACGAAGGGGAAGCTCCAGCTGGATCAGTCTCAAGAGATCGCCCTGGAGAAGGCGAAGCAGAACCTCGATGAGTTAGAGAAGCAGTGGCGGAATCAACAGGCCCATGGCGGAGGGGACTATACTGATTACCTGAACCGCAAGCGGCTTCTTCATGATGAGATCGACAGCATCTTGGCAAAGGGATACCAGCCGCTTTCTCCTGAAGAGATGATGAAGCAAAGGGTTGTTGGTTGGACAAAGGAGGAATACCCGGGGTCATATCCTCTACAGGGTGGCGGGGTTGGTCAGCTTGTGTCCGAGACACAACGAAAACAGATGCTCGAAGCTCAGCAACAACAGCAGTTGCAGGAAGCGAGAGCCGCATTGATGGAGAAGAGAGCCGCACTGATCGCCGATCTGAAAAGTTCAAATGAAGGGATGAGTACCGAGGAAGCCATAACAGAAGCCAACAAAATACTCGGTATTTCGAGAGACATGTACGGCAACGCTTGGGGACCGTGATCATGCCGGCTTACGAGGAATTTCTTGATCAGGGGTCGCCCGGCAACTCCTTGTTGCTGTGGGGCGGTAGGAAACGACGCCCCAAGAAGCGATCTGCTGAGCCGCAAGCTCCACTCGGCCCGACTCCGGAGGAGATGCGGGCAAGAGGGCTTCGGCCGCTGTTTCCAGCAGCAGTAGGCCCAGGCGGCCGAGCTCCCTCTCCCGAAGAAATGCGAGCGCTGGGGTTCAGACCGCTATTTCCGCTCAAGACTCCGGAAAGCGGAGCAGCTGCGCCAGTAAAGCAGCTTGATGTTCCCGTTGAGCGGCTGCGCCACTTCAAGACTTACTTCGATGCCTTCAAGGCGTATCAACGAGGCGAGCTCAAGAAAGGCGAGCAGTTCGGCCTCATCGAGGGCGACCGATACCTCCGCGGTAAGGGCGGCCGGTATCAGTTCGAGCTAGACATTCCGAAGGGCGCAAAGCCGGAAACACTGATGCAGCTCCACGACAAGGAACGGGAGCGGTTGAGCAGGCTCGACGCCCAGAGGCAGAAAGAATCCGAGCTTTCCACGGCGCGTGAGCAGCTCAAGGATTCTGCGATGCCGAACGCGGAAGCGGTGCTGCGACAATTGGGCGCCAACATCGGAGCAATGGCGAGCAGCGCAGCCGGCGACGTTGGCACGATGGGCCGGCTTCAGCGAAAGTCAGCAGCGATCGGTCAGGCGATCGAAGAGCAAGAGCAGCAATCAAACAGCTGGACTCCAGCTTGGCTCAAACGCGCAGCTCGCGGCGTTGCCGTCATGCTCCCAACGATGGTGGCTGGAGCAGCTGTTGCTGGGCCCTACGGAGCGACCGGGCTTGCCGCGGCCGATGAAGCCGATCGGGCGATGACAGAAGGTTGGGACGCAGGACTTAAGGGTCCTGAGCTGACTCGCTACATTGCGGGGCAAGGGGTGATTGAGGCAGTTCCCGCGATCGTTTTTCAGCGACTTGGGCTCGGCGGCGTCGAGAAACAGCTCGGGAAACTCTTCGGGAAGAAAGGAGCTGAAGCTGCTAGCATCGGGATCGTTTCGGGTCTGAAGAAAGCCGGCATCACGGCGCTAGAGGAGGTGCCGGAAGAGCTCATTACGGAGCTCGGCCATAACGTCGCAAGCAGCTTCTCAGGTGTTGATCCCGAGGCGACAACCCCTGGTCGTCTTCTTCAAACTGCGTTTGATACGACGGTGCAAACGTTGATGACAGTCGGGCTTGTCGAGTCCCCTCAGATTGCGCCGCCTGTCGTTTCCAAAGCGAAAGAAGCTGTCCAGAACCGCCGCGAGATCTGGGAAACGGTCAAGCAAAAGGTCAAGAAGGGAGAAGCTCCGTCTCGCCGCGAGGTCAATGAGCTGAAGAAAGAAGCTGAGTTGCCGGAAGGCGACACGGACAGCGCGAAACAGCGCGAGGAGTACGTTCGAGAGCACGAGGAGGAGATCGAACAGATCATCCAAGAGCAGGAAGCCACGTTAGAGGAGGAAACAACCGATGCCGTCCAAGAGCAGGAAACAGCACCGCCTGATGCTGGCGATCGCACACGGGTGGAAACCGAGCCGGTTCAAGGGCCCGAGCCAGAAGGTGGCGAGGGAGTTCGTCGAGGCGGACAAGAGGAGCAGCAAGTATCAGAAGAAAAGCCGCCACAAGAAGAAAAGCAAGTACAGCTAAGGAAACCCCCTCCGCCTGAGCCGACAAAGCCGCGTCCCAAACGAGAGCGGAAGGGCCGATGGCGCGGCATGAAGGCGAAGGACTACAGCGTTGTTGCGCTCAGAAAAGAAGCCGAGAACCGCGGCCTTGCCTACAAGGGAAAGTCGAAAATCAACCTGGTCGAGGAAATCAAGGACATCGATGAAAACATCCTCGACTTCGCAGAGAAACAAGGAATAATCCCTGGGCTGTTTGTAGAGGAAGTGCAAAGGGGCTACAGGGAAGCAAGAGCCGAGTGGCAGCATGTTAAGGACTTCGAGCGGCGCGCTCGCGAGTTAGCGAAGTTCAAACCGGGTGACTACAAGGTTCTGGAGGAACACGACTGGCGATACTTCAAGGGTCTTGATGATGCCGCAATGAGTCTTTCTTATGACTTTCCTGATCTGTTTGCGAAAGTCAAGTTCGAGGATACTGAAGATCCGATGGCCGACGCTCAAGCCTATGCTGATCTTTTGGTAAAACTCGGTCCTGCGCCGGCGAAGCGCGAGACATTCCGTCTTGACAACCCCCAGTGGCTTCAAACCGTTGCCGATCGCCTGGAAAGTGAACTTGGTGATGCTGCCTACCTTCCTTATCTGAAAGAGGACATCAGACCGGAAGACATTGAACAGGCAAACGTCGAGCTGGAAATGCAGCCTCCGGATTGGGACGCTGCAACAGCCGATGAGCTCGCCGATTGGTTCATGCGAGAGAACGAGCTTGCTGAATTCGGCGAGACGGAAGAAGCTCGCAACAAACGGCTGAGAAAGAAAGAGGAAAAGCCTTCCAGGAAGAAGCGAGAGCGGTGGATCGATAAGGCGAGGATGACCCCGGAAGAGTTCGCAAAAGATAAAGCCCAGCGAGAGAAAGCTGCACAAGAAGAAGCCGCACCAAAAACAAAGGCCGAGAAGCTCGATCGGCTCTACAAAGAGTCCAGTGACGCCCTGGATACGATCAACCAGCTCATCAAGAAGAAAAAGATCACGGTCGGCGTTGACCCGGAGCTGATCCGCGCTGTTGCGAAGTACGTCGCTGCGCAGGTCAAGATCGGCGTAACTCGATTCCAGGTTCTCATGGAGAACGTTGCGGAGTCCCAGGGCGCCGAATACGCCGATGAGATCCGCCCCCTGATGGCTCGCGTGTGGAACTCCTACCAAAAGCGGCTCGGGCCGGAAGGTATGGAACTCGCGCCAGAAGAGACGCCGCATCCGCCGCCCGAGGGGCCCAGCGAACCGAGCGGTCCGCCTGAAACGGAGCTCATGGACGTCGCCGAAACCGTCTACTCGCTCAAAAACGCGATGGTGGAGGTCCAGCGTGCTGTCCGCGGCGAGGCTGCGCTGCCTCCCACCCGAGAAACTTCTGAGACGTTCTCCGAATGGGTGGAAGATGCCAGCGGAATGCTTCTGACGGACCCAGACCTGCCGAACAAGCTGGTTGCGAAGATCGCGACCTCGACCGACGTGCTTACGGAGCGCGAGCACGCCGCGATGCTGCTGCATTACGTCAGACTCCAGAATGAGCTGGAGTCGGCGACCAAGGAATTCGTCGCCGCATCAGAGGCCGGGGACACCGCCGCCAAGAAACTCGCCGCCGACCGCCAGATGGAGCTGCTCGAAAAGATCCGCTCCGTCGAGTCGGCGACGAAGGAGGCGGGCACCCGCGCCAGTTACTCCCTCATGGCTCGCAAAGTCGTCCTGGCGGCCGACTACAGCCTCGCGGGGCTCACCCGGCGCGTCATGGCGTCCAAGGGCGCGGCGCTCACGTCGGAGGAACTGGCGACGCTTCAGAAGCTCGCCGAGCAAATCAAGGGCTGGCAGGATCAGTTCGAGGATCTTCTCATCCAGGACGCCTTCGACGCTACCGTCGCCGAGGCGAGGGAAGAAGTGAAAAGAGGCGCTGGACCTGCGCCGGAGGGGCGCGGACCCGGCGCTGAGCCGATCCCGCCAGCGGAGCGCCCCGGGCGCCGGCGCGAGTCGAAGCGGCGCCGGGCGGCCCGGAGCAAGAAAGACGCCGCAGTCGCCAAACTCCGCGAGTCGCTCAAGTCGTTCGCCCGGGGTGAAACGGCGACGATCGGCGGGTTCCCGCCCGAGGTCATCCGGGACGCCGCCAATGTCGCCGCGGCTTACATGGAGCTGGGTGTCGTCACGTTCCAGGAGTATTTCCAGAATCTCAAGGTCGATTTGGGCGAGGACGAGGCCGCCAAGTACCACGACCTGGCCCGCGAGGGCTGGAAACAGGCAAAGCTGGACTTCGCCTCCGACACGTTCGACGTGACCACGGAAGAGACCGAGGAGATCTACGACCTGGCCTACAAAATGGTCAAGTCGATCGTCACTTCCTGGGCCGAGGAGGGCAGAACGCTGGAAGGCCGCAGCGACGAGGAAAAAGCGGCGATGCGGGAAGAGATTGCGGATCAGGTCCACGGGGAACTGTCTGAGATGTTTGGCGAGTCCTGGAGCCGTCTGGACACTCTCAAAGCAATCGCCGCCTACGACCGCTTCCGGCCGCTCAACAAGACCGAGGTGCTTCAGGAAGTTCGCCGCATCCGCGGCGAGCTCACCCAAATCGCCAGATTGATCGACATCGAGAACGGAAAAGCGCCGCCGAAGAAGGGCATGGAGCAGTATCGGCCGGAGGATGAGCAGCGCCGGTTGGAGAAGAAAGTCCGCGAGGCCATGAAATTGGCGAAATTTGGGCCCTTTGACCCGGCCCGGAGGCTCAAAACCACCCTTTCGAGCGTCAAGACGGCGATCCGGAACTCGATCCGGGACATGCAGTACGAGATCGCCCACAAGGAGCGGATCACTCGCGACAAGGTGAAGCTGGAGGAAGACGCAGAGCTCAAGGAGCTTCGCCGCCAGCTGGCTGAAGTCAAGAAGCTGCATCGACAGGTGTTCCCGAAAGCGCCGCCGACCGAGGAAGAGCTGGAGCGCCGGACCGTTAAAACCCTGGATCGACTCATCAAGAACATGGAGAAGGATCTGGCGGAAGGGCGGATCTGGGGGAAGCCTCGTACGGTCCGCCGCAGCGAAGCGATCGACGCCCGGCGCGCTCGCCTCGAAGCACTCAAAGCAGAGCGAGAGGCCCTGAGGCAGAAGGAGCGGCCGGATTACGCCTACAATGCCCAGCTCCAGAAACGACTGGCCGATTATCTCGATCGGATCGCCCGCGGCGACTTCGCTAAGCGCCGGCGCCCTGAGCGGCAGCACACCCAGGAGCAGCTCGACGTTCTCTACAAGATCGAGCAGGCGAAAAAGGAGATCAGGCTCTACCAGGAGGTTCTGGAGCGAGAGAAGTTCAACACAGTGGAACGCGGGTTCGACATGATAGCTCGCACACTCAACACGTCCAGAGCGGTTTTGACGAGCTTTGAGTTCTCAGGCTTGCTGCGGCAAGGCGGCTGGGTTGCAGCTTCTCATCCGAAGTTGACGAAAAACACGGTCCGACCGATGATCGAGTCAGCTCTGAGCGATCAGTCGCATTTCGAGGTCATGGAGGAGATCCGCAACCGCGAGAACGCTCCGATCTACTACCGCGCCGGGTTGGCGATCACCGACATTCTCGGCGATTTCACCGCCCAGGAAGAGGCGTATGCTGGACATCTGTTCAAGAAGGCGGGCACAGGCGGCTGGCTCGGCGCTGGGGTCCGCGGCTCGGAACGGGCCTACGTGACGGTTCTGAACAAGATGCGGGCGGATCTGTTCGATCAGATGGCGGACAAGATCGCCCGGGACCGCGAAATCACGATGGACGAGGCGAAGCTGATCGCAGATTACGTCAACATCGCAACAGGCCGAGGGCCCCTTGGCGCCCTGGAGCGCTCAGCCCAGAACCTTGGGATAACGTTTTTCGCTCCGCGATACGTGATGAGCCGTTTTCAACTGATGATCGGCTACCCGCTCTGGAAACCGCTCAAGAAGGAAGGGCATATTGCCTGGGGCGACGCCAATCAGGCCCGGAAACTGATTGCCAAGGAATACGGGCGAGCACTGATGGGCTACGGGCTGTTCTACGGGTCACTCGCTCTGATCGGCGGCGCTATGGCGGCGATGGGCGCTGACGACGACAACATCCCGAAAATCGAGATCAACCCGCTGTCCACGGATTTCGGGAAGATCCGATTCGGCAACACGCGACTCGACCCGCTGGCCGGCCTGTCCCAGACCGCTGTTGTGTCATCCCAGGTCATTCTGGGCAAGCGGAAGACCGCCGGCGGGCGGGTTGTCGCTCTCCGGGGTCCGGAGCGTCCCTACGGCGGCCGAACGACTATGGGAACGGTGGGGCGATTCATGCGGACAAAGCTGTCCCCCTGGCTTGGAGGCATCGCCAATTACTTCAACGGTGAAAACATCGTTGGGGAGAAGGTTACCGCTGTCTCGCTGGCCAAGGATGCCTTGATCCCGATCACGACGCGAGATATCTACGAAGCGATGCGGGAGCAAGGTGTTCCGAAGGGCGCCGCGCTGAGCCTTCTGGCGATCTTCGGCGTGGGACTCCAAACCTACCAGGCGCGCCGTCCGGCTCCAAAACGCCGCAAACTCCGGCTGAAATTGAATCTGCCTTGACCCGTACGAATAGATTAGTAGTATGGGGGCATGGTTAAGAACAACGAGATCCGGCCGGAAGTGGAAGCATTCATCGCGAACATGGCGGCGGTCCGACGCGCCTTGCATTTGAGCCAACGCGGCTTAGCTCGTATTTCCGGCTACCGCCCGAGCGACATTTCTGACATCGAGAACGGACGCCGAAAGGGGATCACGCTGCGAATTGCGAGCGATATTGCTCGTGCCCTCGGCGTCCCGTTGTCTCTGCTTGTCTCGACTCGCCGCGTGAACCGCAAAGGAATGATCCATCCTCTTGATGATGATCCCGATCAACTTTATCGTGATGGAGTCGCAAAAAAAGCGCGAGAAAATTCTCAAGAAGAGGGTTGACTGGGTACGAATCTTTTAGTACCTTCATGGAGACATGCAGACCTCCGATAGGATTTGGAGAGAGAACGGATTCTGCCGCTCGTGGGATGGATCGTACGACGGAGCCGAAGCGAGCGGCGTTTTCTAGGAGCAGGTCAATGCTGGTTCTTACACGGAATGTAGATGAGCGGATCTCGATCGGCGACGAGATCATGATCACAGTCATCAGGATCGACGGAAGACGAGTCAAGCTCGGCATCAGCGCGCCGAAAGAGCTCAAGATCTCGCGGGTGGACCCCCGCGAAAAGAAAGAGCGGTAGAAAAACATGGCTTCTCCCCCCCGCTGGAGACATCAGGATCGCGCATTCGCTTTCGCGCGAGACAAGCAGGCCACCATGCTCGCCATGGCGATGGGAACGGGCAAAAGCCGAGTGGTCTGCGACCTACTCTCGCACTGGGATTCTCAACTGGTTCTCGTCGCCTGCCCGTGCAACGTCCGAGGCGTCTGGCGGCGCGAGTTCGCCAAGTGGGCGCCGCGGTACCGTGTGGTCGTCCTCGACCGCGGTACCGTCGCGACTCAGACTCAGGTCGCCAAATCAGCGCTCCAGACCGATCAGCGCCCCCTGGCGGTCGTCCAGAACTATGAGAGTCTCTGGCGGCCGCCCTTTAATCAGCTCGTCATGGAACGAGTGTGGGACGCGATTGTGGCGGACGAATCGCACCGGTTCGGGCCCCACGGGACCCGCATCAGCAAGTTCATGATGCGGATTTCCAACCGAGCGCGCCGGCGGCTCTGCCTCTCCGGCACGCCCATGGTCCGTGACCCGCTGAGCATCTTCGGCCAGTACCGCTTCCTCGCCCCGAGCCTGTTCGGCATCTACTGGACGCGGTTCCGCAACACGTACGCCCAGCGAACAAACCCAGTCATCCCGCAGATGATCACCGGCTACAAGAACCTGGACATCCTCCAACAGAAATTCGGCCTGCTCGCCTACCAGGTCTCGGCCGACGTTCTCGATCTCCCGGAAGCCCAGCACCATATCCGCAGCTTCGAGCTGCCGGCAAAAGCCCGCAAGATCTACAAGGACCTGGAACTGGATTTCTGCGCCATGCTGGACGATGGGTTCATCACAGCGGCCAACGCCCTAGTCAAGACGCTCCGGCTCCGACAATGCGTCAACGGCTTTCTCCAGCCGGACGACGTGGATTCCCTGACAGAAGTCCACGCCAGTAAGAGCGACGAGCTCCGCGAGCTCCTCGAAGACCTCTCCGATCCCGTCGTCGTCTTCTGCGAGTTCAAAGCCGATATGCTGGCTGTCAAGCGAGTTTGCAAGAAACTCGGCCGCCGCTACGGCGAAGTCAGTGGCAACCGCCGCGACCTAACAGACAAAGCAACGATGCCAGAAGAGATCGATGTGCTGGCCGTGCAGTATCAGGCGGGTGGGCTGGGCATCGACTTGACACGATCCTCATACGTGATCATTTACTCGGCGTGCTGGTCGCTGGGCAACTACGACCAGGCGCTGGCTCGTGTTCACCGCCCCGGGCAACGGCGTCACGTTCAGTTCTACCATTTGATCGCTGAGAACACGGTAGACGAGACGGTCTACAAGGCCTTGGCGTCAAAGCGGAATGTGATCGAGAGCGTGCTGGAGGGGCTCAGAAAAAGGCAAGAGGTCTAGCGATGAAGAAGTTTGGACGGTACGAGTTCCCAGAGAGCGAGAACGAGTTCGCAGAGTGGGAGCCGACGATTGCGATCGCGGCTCTTCATCAGCATGTTCTGTGCGCCGCGAAAACGAGGATCGAGGGCGCATGGTGTGCGTACTGCGCAAACGTTCCGGGTTTCTCGCATCACGCAGAGTTCGGCGAAGTTCTTCGACATGGAGACAAGATTCCAGAGCGTATTGCTCTGGCGATTTTTCCACAGTTCAAAGATGTTCCCTATGCAACGTGAAAGGATTGTTTGATGAAAGCTCAGCTCTGTTTGGACGGAAGCGTTGAGGTTGTGTTCTCGAAGTCGGAGAAGAAGCGGTTGGCTCAGGCGTTCGAGGTGCTGGAGAAAGCCGCGTGGCTCGATCGCCGCAACTCCGACTCCCTGTTCGGCGCAGCAGCCGAGGTGTGCAGGAAAGCCGCGGCGGATGAGGTCAAGGAGGAAAGCGAGCAGAAAGACGAGCCGGAAACATCTGAAGCAACACGACCCGACCGGACTGATTGAGACGGGACGAGTCACGACCGGACTCATCTTGACCTGCCAGGACTGATTGAGACCCGACAAGATGTGACGGGACCGGACTGGACTGGATATGACCGGACTCGATATGACCGGACCCGACGAGACGAGACAAGATGTGACGGAACATAACGAGACTCAACGTGACCGAACATGACAAGACCAGCCGTGCTCTTCGATCGGAGTAATCCCATGAAACCTTTCGAGATGTCACTCGAAACCCAGCAACTCATCCAGCGGTTGGAAGAGCTGGAGGAGGGAGAGCTGGTTGCTTGGGACGAGTTGTCGGAGTTGGTCGGCCGTGATTGTCGCAGAGAGGCGAACGGCCTGGTTTGGACAGCAAGACGGCATTGCGAGCGTCATCTATCGGTGACGTTCGAGACTGTTCCGAAGAAAGGGGTGCGCAGGCTGAAGAACAACGAAATCCCCATGCAGGCCGGGAAGTCCAGGAGAATCATGCACCGTCGCGCCGGCCGCGCCATTCGCACCCATACTTGCTGCGATCCGTCAAAGCTGAACGAGTCGGAACGAATGGTTTATCACACCTACGGGACGCAGCTGTACTTCACCCGCAAGGCGACCGGGGAGCGAGCAACGAAGCTCATCAGCGAGAAGTCGCCAGATTCGTTGTTGAACTTCGATCAGACCGTCAAGCTCTTTATCGGCAAACAAGACAACGGGAAATCTTGATATGACTTGACCAGACCCGACGCGCCTGCACCAGACTGAACAGGTTAGGACACGACGAGACGAGACACGACATGACATGATGAGATCAGGCCAGCCCCGACAGGACCCGACCCGACAGGACATGATGAGATCAGGCCAGCCCCGCCACGACCCGACCCGACAGGACGGGATGGAACAAGACTCGATACAACGCGACTCGACCGGCCGAGACGAGACTTCCTTTTACCTGCAAGGAGATTAGAGATGAAGATCGCGGTTGCTAGTTTGAAGAGCGTTTCCCCTTACGGTCAGTCTGCTGCTTTTCAAAGCGAGAAGCCGCGCGACATGACTCACAATGAGTTCGAGAAACAGAACTGGCGTGAGCGGATGCACGTCACGAAAGACGGGTACGTCTTCATCCCGCCGATGGCGTTCAAAAATTGTATTGCCGAGGCGGCGAAGTACAAGTCGATCCAGATCCCTGGTAAGGGAAAGGCGACGTACACCAAGCACTTCGAGGCTGGGATTCTCGTCCTGGACCCCGTTGTTCTGCCGATCAAGGCCAAGGACGTGGAACCGCTGAAGCTGTTCGTTCCAGCGAGCGGGCGGCGCGGTGACGGTTCTCGCGTGTGGAAATGGTTTCCTGTCATTGATCAATGGGAAGCTGACGTAACGTTCAATATCTTCGACGAGACGATCGACAAGGAGGTTTTTGAAGCCCACCTCGTGGACGCCGGGCAATTCATCGGGATCGGGTTCTTCCGTCCGCGGAAGAACGGCTACTTCGGACGGTTCTCGGTTGAAGGGATCAAGTGGAGCTGACAGGAACTGACAGGAACTGACAGGAACCGACAGATGAAAGATCTACAAGAAACCCGCGATTTGCTTGTCGTCTTGCAGGGGGCTCTCGAAGACAAGCGGATCGAAAAACAGTGCAAGGTGGCAGCTGTTCCAAAGTGGGAGCCGCACGATCCAGCTGATGGCTGGGACCTGGAGCATTACAGATTCCGCATTGCTCCGGTGCTGAACGACGAAGAGGACGACTGCTCCAAGCTGCGGGTCCAGCTCGACACGCAGATAGCTGAGGTGTGCAGGCTGAAACGGTTGATATACGGGATTCCGATTGTGATCTGTTCGGTTGATGTGATAATGCGAGCATCATGGAACGCAAGAACTAAACGGTATGTCGAGAAACTGGAAGCGGTCGCAAGAGCTGTGCTGCGTGCGAGGCGAGAATCAGCGATCCCATCAGAAAATGAGGAAGTCAAGGAGGACAAGTGCGACACGTGCGACGCCTACGAGGAAATCAAGTGGTGGAAGGACTTCGTCAAGGAGTGCGTGGAGTGGATGAACAATGTGCGGTGTGACATGACAGTTGTTAGGGATCGTTGCGACCTACGCAACCACGAGTTGGCGGAACTCATGAACAAGTACGACGATTTGCAGGGGGCTGGTGATGAAGACTCCACAGACTGAGTTTCCGTACAAGTGATTGGGAGGTTATGATGACACCTGAAGAGATCGATAAGATGCGGGATTTCGTTGATCATGCGGCCGCATTGCAGGCAACTGTCGAGCGACTGGAAAGCGTGGTTGCGGCTGCGAAGGTGATGACGCGAGTTGACTTCATCTTTGGTGGCGGCGATGAACCGCCTGCGATCTTTCATCAAAAACCGAGAGGCCGGCTTGAGCGGGTGTGCTGTATGAGTGACTTGAAAGGCTGGCAGGAACTTGTCCGTGAATGGCTCGTCAAGCTGGTCGAAACGCGACTGGCCGAGAAACAGGCAGAGCTTGCCAAACTGCGGTTCGAAGACTGGGTTGCGGAGGGGGATGGTCATGGCAACGATTGATGGAATGGAGTGCGGCTGTGCGTGCAACGTAGAATGGGAGCCGTGGGAATTCTTCGAATGCTGCGACGTCCGGGCCCGAAAACGACACAAGTGCTGCGAGTGCGGAGGGCAGATAGAGGTCGGCGAATTGTACGAGTACGCCAAGGGAAGGTCGGATGGCATATTTCAGGACTACCACACCTGCATTCCATGCGCTCGAATCCGAGTTGACCATTGCTGTTCGTACGGTGGGGTTGCTGAGGAGCTGTGGGAGTGTCTCGGCTTCAACTACGTCACAGGCGAGTGGGCGAGGTGGGCTTTGGATGAGGACGAGTAGCTGAGCCAACAGTTAGGAAATTCTGAATAGTTGCGATAGGCTGAGCTTCGCCGACTTTGGCAAGATGGTTGGCGCTTGCGTGTTGATGCTTGCGTTGATGGGCGTGGTCTGCCAGGTGGAACCTGAGCCGCCGGCAGTGCAGCACGCCCGCGAGGTACAGCGGATGCGTGAGCAGATCGACCGAGCCAGGGCGGCTGAACAGCGGCGGCTGCAACGCGAGGTGGATCGCGTCAAGCTGATGATCGAGGCCGGGGCGTTTGATTAGAGGAGGTGATGGGATGCTGCTGTTCAAAACGCCGGATCTTGAGGATAGCGCCGATTGGCGACGTTGTTATCAAACAGAGACAGGATTTTACATACATATTAGCACGTTGCGGGTATTGTTCGACGTGCCGAAAGCGAGCGAGGCTATTCACTTCGAGGTCCACGACAAACCGTCAAGTTGGCGGATTCCTGTGATTGCTTCCGAAGAGATCATTCGTGGCTGCAGTGAAATTACCATCAGTGTGGCGCCGGAATATCTGAATGATTTGCGTGATTCGCTAGGCGAGTTATGCGATGACCTGTTGTGGATTGAGACCATTCCGGGTGACGGTAGGCTGTTTCGCGATGCGAAGAAGCATCTAGGCAAGAAGTGGTACGTCGAGTGCTGGTACTGCTAAGGAGATGACCCATGCAAACCGAACAACGCTGCTCTGTCTGCGGTACAGAGTTCATCCCCGCTGTGGCAAACGGGATCTACTGCTCGAAGTCATGCCAGAGGATCTCGATGAAGAGGCGATGGCGCGCCCGGAAGCGAGCGGGGAAGAAACCAACGCGGATCACCCAGGCCGCCTACATGCCAACGGCGGAACAGATCGCCGAAGCTGCTGCGGAGATCCGGGCGGGGTGGAGTGACCGCGAGGAGGTCAAGCGGCGTGCTGACGACCACCTGCGGCCGGAGCGATACGAGTTTCCGGAGATAGGATAATGCCGAACGAACAAATCAAAACGATCATCGCGAAAATGCGGAAACGGCCCTGGGTTTATGAGCCAGAAAGCCTGACCCTCGTGCACGAAGTGGAACGCTGCTGGGAACTGCTTCACGAAGCGTACGAGGTCGCTGATTTGTGCGCCGACTACGCACGAGATGTAGACGACGAAGACTTTGATTTTGCGAATGACTTCGCGAAAAAGGCTGCCGAGTTCTGATCTGTTTAACTACCATTTTACGGAGGACAACGGATGCTTGATCTGATCGCCCTGCAACAGAAGTTTCTCGCCCTGCGAGAAGAGCGCGATGCGGCGAAAGCACACGCCTCGGCGCTCGAAGCGCAGTACCGCGAGATGGAAGCGACCCTTGCCGAACACATGAAGATGCTCGGCCAAACCTCGACCTCCCTCAACGGGAAAAAGCTCACCGTCCGCGTCACGCCGCGCTTCGGCCGCGCAAAAGAAATCTCCGCAGAAGAATTCTGCGAGCGACTCACCGGAACACGCTGGAGTTTCCTCGTCAAGCCGTCCGTCCACCCCCAGTCGCTCCAAGGCGCAATGCGGGAAGAAATCGATCTCAACGGGAAACTCCCCGATGAGATCGCACCACTCATCAGCACGTACGAGCAGATCACGGTCGCCGTCACGAAAAGCTGATCAACGCAACACTGTTTCTTTGTTCACTGTTTCTCTGTTCACTAGTTCCAGGAGTCTCGAAATGAGCGATTCAAAAGAACTGACAGTCATCAAGCCGGAAGCGTTCCCGGCGCTGATCGAGGGAAGCGAGACGGCCAAGGCCATGATCGCTAACACGGCGGGGGTCGGGTTCACGGAATCCGACCTGATCCGCGTCCCCACACCCAGCGGAGGAGCTTGTCAGTGGGTCGTCCCGGAGATCACCGGCGACAAAACCTACGACGCCCTCACCGGCCTGATGGTCTATTACGCCCCCCGCGGAACTTTATGGCCCACCGAAGAACCGGCCGGCGAAGGGGTTATGCCCCTGCTCGTCACAACCGACCTGGTAAAAGCCGTCAAAGTCGGCGATGATTACGGGGACATCGACCCGGCGGAACTGGAGCGCTACCTCCTCCCCGACGGAAGCGGCTACGATTGGCAGGCCCTCCCGTGGAACAAGTGGGGCAGCGGCAAGAACGGGATCGGAAAGCGATGCAAAGAAAGCCGACTTCTCATGCTGCTTCGCGAAGGCGAGGCCTTTCCGCTCGTCATCCGGGCCCAGCCGGGAAGCCTCAAAACCGTCCGACCGTTTGTTACCCGCCTTCCCGTTCCGTTCTACCGCGCTGTCGTCGAGTTGTCTCTGCGAGTCGCCCAAAGCAAGGGAGGACTGAAGTACAGCCAGATCGTTCCGCGAATGTTCACCGCCTTCGTTCCGACTCTCGGCGCGCCACTCAAGGAGTTCTACACCGACAACCTCGGCCAACTGGCGAGCCGCGTCATGGAAAGCGACCGGATGGACGTCGAGGAGGAGGCGATCGCGTAGTCGGAAACAGTTGATTTTGCTCCTGGGGGGGAGCTTGCATGGGCCCGCTCACGCATTTCGAGAGATCTGCTGGGCGGGCCCCATGTTTCTGTACTTGAGAAAGTGGAGGCGCTGAGACATGGATCTTTTCGACGGAGCTAGGTTCTGTGCGGAATTTGGGTGGAAAGTCATCTGGCTGCGGAAAAAAGCGAAGGTCCCTGTCCCGAAGCAATGGCCAAAGGTAGCGACGGACGATGTTGAGATACTGGAGGGGAAGTGGAAACTAAACCCCGAATTCAATGTCGGGGTCCTACTCGGCAAGGATTCTGGGATCATCGACTGCGAGTGCGACTCACCAGAAGAGGAGGAGGAGTATCTGGCGCTGTGGGACGGAGAAGCCCCGCCAACGACATCGTTCGCCTCCAGCACAGTGAAGTTGAAAGATGGGCGCGAGTACACGAAGAAGCATTTCCTGCTGAAGTGGCGCGAGGGACTGCCGAACCAGGCCGTCGTGAAGCTCGGTAAGCTGACAATCAAGGTCGGCAACGGCGGTAAGGGCACCCAGAGCGTTTTCCCTCCCAGCATCCACCCGAAGACCGAGAAACCCTACCGCTGGCTGGCGCCGCCCGACTCGATCGAGCCGGCCGAGATCACCGACGAAGTTCTGGCGCGAATCAACAACTGGCAGGGCATGTCCCCGACCGAGGCAACCAGGAGTCAAGGAAAAACTGCTGCGGAATGGGAAAAACTGATCCAGGGCTCGGCGGAGGGAAGCCGGAACGTTGACCTGACAAGCTACTGCGGCTGGCTGGTGCGAAATCAGGAGGATCTGGAATCGCCGAAATCAGTGAGCACCCTCCTGGCGACGGTCAGCGCGATCAACGAGCGAAACCGGCCGCCGCTAAAGCCCCAGGAAGTGAAGACGATCTTCCTGAGCATTCTGCGGCGCGAGCACGAACGACGGCTGAGCAGCGACATCAAAACGATTCTCCGCGAAAAGCCTGAAGATGCAGTCAACGGGGACGGAAAAGAGAAAGACGACTGTCCGTTCAAGCTGACGATCGTCCGATCCGAGCCGCCGCGGTACGAGCTCCGGGCCCCCCAGTTCACCAAAGCGCCGGGCGGCGCCCTGATTCTGGATGCCAAACAGCTGATCTCCCCCTCCGCGATCCGGGTCGAATCGCTCAAGCAGGCCGAGTACCCGCTGCCCAAGGCATTTGACAAGGCCTGGACGAAGCCAGGAGGGCTCTATGAGCGGGTTGTGTTCGCCGCCAAGCTCCGGGAAGCCCCACCCGAAGAAATCCGCACAGCGGTCGTCGCAGAGCGTCTGCTGCGACTTCTCAGCAAGGCGTCCACCCCTCCGAAAGATGTTCCACTCGACAAAACAGATGGAACACCTCTCCGCGAGCCGGACGGATCGGTGATTTTCCAGTTTTCCGTGGTTTTAGACCTGATTTCGTCCAGCGCGGACAAGATCACTCGCCTCGAACTGTCACGAGTTACAACACTCGCTCACTCATCACGCGCTTTGGGCGGCGGACGTTGGCTTCGCGTAAGTCCTTTAGGCATGTCAAAGCTGGGGTATCTGGCGAAGGGAGTGAAAGATGAGACCGACAAAAAAGGGGAAGTGAGTGCGTGAACTTACGCGAGAAAAAATTTTTTCATTTTTCGTTAAAAGTCGTGCACTCGCTCACTTAGGGCACTTAAGTTGTTTGATACCAAGAACTTACAAGGTGCACGAGTTGGTGAACGTGTGTACGGAAAAACGCATCAACGTTTACTTATGGGTCATAACTTGTTGTTACCATTAGGGTTACACAAAGCCGAAGAAATGTGAGTGAAGAAACCGCTTTTGGCGTTGTGTTATACTGAAGCTGCAAGGTAGGGATTTGCGATGGTCCAGATAGCGCAGTTGATAGGTGGGGCTGGAACGGGGAAAACTACTGCCCTGCTAGAGTTGATGGATCACGCCATCGAGCGTTATTGCGACCCGTTTCTGGTCGGATTCTGCTCGTTCACCAAAGCCGCACGCCGTGAAGCAAGCCGGCGCGCCGGCTTTCGGTTCGACGTAAAGCCGTCGGACTTGGAGTCGAAAGGTTGGTTTCGCACACTTCACTCGATCTGCTACCGACAACTCAAGGTCGGCGAAGAACTGCTCACCGGCAAGAAGGAAGATCTCCTGTGGCTCCAGGAATCGCTAGGTGATTCCTCAGCGGCCGCTGGAGGCAGTTTAGACGAGGAACTGAGTTTCGACGGGCTCAGCTCTCAAAACGCGCCAGGCGGGGCGTCCGTTGCGCTGGCGCTGTGGTCCGCAGCGAGGAATCGGCTCTCCCCACTCCAACCAATCTGGATGGACGCCTGGCGGTGCGACCAACGCATCCCCTCCTACGAACAGTGCAAGGCCACAATCGAGCGGTACGAAAACGCCAAAGCACTTTGGAACCGACTCGACTTCACCGACATGCTGACAAAATACGCAGGATACAGATGCTGCGTAGATGGGGTGGAAAAAAGAGAACCGGACGGTGAGATCCCAGACGTCCCGGTCTGGCTTCTGGACGAGCAGCAGGACGCCAGCCCGCTCCTGCACGCCGTCTGCGATCGACTGATCTCCAACTCGGAATGGTGCTACGTCGTCGGCGACCCCTACCAGGCTCTCTACGGTTGGGCCGGCGCAGATCCCGCCATGTTCATGGCGGGCTGGGATTACGTGAAAACCAAGACCATGCCCAAGTCGTGGAGATGCCCGCGAGAGATCCTGGAGCTCGGCGAGAGAATCCTCTCGAACTGCTCCGATTACTTCGACCGCCATATCGCGCCGGCCGACCACGAAGGCCGGATCGAAGTCGCCCCGCAATCCCTCACCAGCTCCATCCTGGACCCGCGGGAAGACTGGCTCGTCTTGGCCCGGACCAACTTTCTCGTCCACCGCATCGGGGCAGCGCTCAACAAAGCCGTCGTCCCATGGGTCAACACGAAGGGCGGAGGGAACTGGAACGCACCTGTAAAGAACCGCGCCATCCGGGCGCTGACCAACCTCGCCGCCGGAGCGCCCATCGATGGACTCGAATGGAAGTCGATCGTCAGCCTCGTCCCGTCCAAGTCTCGCAAAGAAACCATGTTCGTCCGCGGCACGAAAGCCAAATGGAAGAAATTCAAGGACAAAGACGCCATCGACTACGCCCCCCTCCTCTTCCTCGACAACCTCCTGGAGTTCGGCGCCACGCCGCAGTTCATCGCCCAGGTCCGAAAAGGACTCGCGTCCGAATGGATTCCCCAGTCGTCCGCGGTAATCACCGCCGATGCCCGCTGGGGCTCTGAGACGGTGGACGCCCCGAAGATCCGCGTCGGCACAATCCACTCCGCCAAAGGGATGGAAGCCGAGAACGTCGCCGTCCTCCTATCCCAATCCATGCAGTGCGAACGAGGCAAAGCCACGGAATCCGGCAAGAACGAAAGCCATCGGATCGCCTATGTGGCGGTCACGAGAGCCAAAAAACAACTGGTTTTGCTGGAAAACCAGCGGAAAGATGGGGTGTCGTGTAAAATCGATATACCCACCGATATACCAAGTCGTTGAAATTACTGGACTTTCGAGAATTCAATAGGGAAACGACCCAAAGGCAGCGCGGCTTTTTTTGGTGCACTCGATCACCCTCGCGTAAGGGAAAGCTGTTTTTTTCCGATGGTCACGCCGGAGTCCAGACTGAAGCAGCAGGTGGAAGCAGAGCTGAAACGGCTCAAAGCAGCTGGCCAACCAGTATGGTGGCTCAAGCTGGCCGGGCATCCGCTCCAGCGCCGAGGCATCCCGGATTATCTCGTCATCCTCGATGGCTTGCCGCTCTTCGTTGAGCTGAAGGCGGCCCGCGGCCGGCTGACCCCGCTCCAGAAAATCCGCGGCGAGGAGATCCGGCGGGCCCGCGCGCACTGGGCGCTCGTCCGGTCCCTCGATGAATTCCAGGCCGCAATTGCCCAGCTGGCTGAGAAGAAACCTTGATTTCTTCAATCCCGAAAGGCTAGATTATGGGCGGAAGGTGAAAGCCATGGCAGTTGTGATCCGCGGCGATACGATCTATCAGGACGCGACCGTGCGGATGCCGGTCGGCATCGTTCGTCGAATTCGGATGGGGATGCAGGCCCATGTTTCCAAGCAAGGGCTCACAACTGTCGCCTTCATGCCAGGCATCTTGCGGAAGCGTCAACAGATCACGACGACGATTCATTACAGCCCCGCGGATCTTGCCAAGATCATCAAGTCGAAAGCGAAGACGCTGGATCTTCAAAGCGGGTCCCGCGCGATGGAGCGAGCGATTAGCAAGATGTCTCTGGAAGAGATTCACGCCTGGGTCGCTTTCGCGCTCCAGGTCGCCTCTGCAAAAGAGTAGGAGAGCTACGATGCAACGAATCAATCGGCGGAAGATGGGCTTGACGGTCGGAAACGTCATTCGCGTTCTGCGAGAACTCAAGGACGAGGGCCGGTTGTGTGATTACGGGGAGCGAGGCCCAAACGGGACGCTCAACGTGGACGTTAGCGGCTTAGCCGTGGCAATCGCCGACAAACTGGCCGGGGAGAATCCCAAGGGATGGGAAGATATCGATTGGGATTTGGTGTTGACCTACATTGAGTGGTTGCTCGAACTGCTCATCAAGTACGTTCCGTTGATCTTCACTCTCTTTTGAGAGTTGTCGCCGTTTGAGGAGCTGCAACTTTTTTTGAGGAGTCGCAACGATGCGAGCCGCGCTGCTGTCCTTGCTTCTCTGTTTCTGGTCGGTCGCCGCCTCTGCAGGCGATCTCAAGATCGTCGGTCCGCCTGAAGTGGAGCCAGGTCGCCCCGCTTGGTTTGAAATCACGGGCGTCGAGGAAGGAACAACCGCGACGTTCTTCCCGAGTGATGTGCTACAAACTGGGCCGCCACACATTGTGACGCTGCATGGGATGTTCTGGACCGAAACGCCGGGCATCTACACGATCAACGCGATTGCGGCAACAACGACGGTCGATTGGGAGAAGAAGACCGTCTCGACTACACTGACGCCATTGTCCTACCGCGTTGAAGTCGGCACTCCCGAACCGGAACCTGATCCGGACCCTCAGCCTGACCCAGACCCTCCGCCGCCCGACATCACCGACCTAACGGCGGTGATCGTCTACGAGACGCAAGACCAGGATCAGCAGGACCCGCGGTGGGCCCAGGTGATGTACGGTCCGACGTTGGCGAAGCTGCTCGGTGCGAAGAAATGGATCGTCGTTGACGATGACGTAGAAGGCGACGTGCCGGATTACGTTGCTGCCTGCATCGACAAGACGAAAGGTGAGAATCTCAAAGAGCCGCATCTGTTCCTGCTAGATCAGAACCGCAAGATCGTCTGGAACGGTCACTTGCCTAAGTCGGTGGATGCAACGGTCGCGATCGTCAAGGAGTACCTGCCATGAGTGCTCCATACTATCGCACGCCGGAAGAACTGAAGATTGCCAGGCGGTACGAAGAGCTTGTCGAGCGATACCACGATCTTCCGTTTTCTGCTCGCGAAGGTTCTGAGATCGACAAAGAGCTTGAGGTTGTCTCGGCTCAGTATGCAGCGATCCGGTCAATGTACCTCTGTGAAGGCGGCATGCCGGTTCGTGTTCGCAAGGGCCTCAGGCTCAAGAACCTCGCAGAACGGCAAGCAGCGACGCTCTACCATCGCATACGGCCGATGCTTGCTGGTGATGAGATCAATGCGACGACGGATCTGATCCCGCATCTGACGTACCCGGCTAAGGTTGTCATCGGTGGGACGGAGATTCGTGGCAGCGAATGGTTCGAGGCGGCCTATGGCGATCGATTGCCGAGGCCGATCGGCAAACCCAGCGACATGGAATTCAAACGCATCCCCAAGCGAGAATGGAGCGACTGGATTGAGGCTGAGCAGGCTCCGACCATGCTCGACTTCGTGCATTGGGTACTTGATCAGAATGGTACTGGCTCATGCGCTTCGGAAGGTTTGGGTGGTGCGGATGCCAACAAGAGGATCTCACAGGGGCTCCAGCCTGACGGCAAACCGCAAGACGTTGCGCCTAATCCGTGGTTTGCCTATCACACTGTCTCGGGTGGAACTGATGGCGGCTCGTCGCTGCAAGACAACATCGCGTTTTTCCAACGTTACGGCTGCGCTAGGCAAGCTGTTTGGCCGCGGTCAAACGGCTGGCGTCGCGAGCCGAGCGATGAAGCGTATGAAGACGCGAGTCATTATAAACCCGAGGAGATCTTGGCCTTCCCGGTCAACGACACCGAGTTGCTCGGGACGCTGATCCTGCACGGCTACCCCGTGTACACTGGCTACAGTGGCCACGCGTGGTACATGGCGTGGTTAGAGTCCACTACGCATGGTCGGTGGGTCAACAGTTGGGGAGCCGGATGGGGTGATAACGGCACTGGTGTCATCCCATTCAGCCGGCTCCGTTATGGATGCTACGCGGTTCTTTCGGTTTCAATGAGCGGTCTTGACTACGACTAGGGGTTTGGTAATGTTTGCACTCTTGCTTACAACGGCTCTGATGGCTGAGCCACAAGTCTTACTCGATGTGGACGTGGTGCGGTATCGTACGCAGAGCAACCAGTGGGTGTTTTCCTATGCCGAGCAACCCAAGTACGAGACGCGAAGGACCAGCGGCTACTTGCCGGGAGCCTGTAACTGCCCGATGTGCCGGGCGTTGCGGTCGAAAGAGTACAAGGTGTGCGTCAACACGCCAACGCCATTGTCGGAAATCGAGCAAGTGCTACGCGAGGCGAAGTTGACCGCCGACGATGTGCTCTATGACCTTGGGTGCAGTGACGGGAGGGTCTGCGTGCTGGCCTCGCGCGAGTTCGGTTGCCGGTCGGTTGGGCTGGACCTGCGGCCGGAAGCGGTCGAGCTGGCCCAGCGAAACGCGAAGCTGAACGGTGTTGCGCGGCTCACGCGGTTCTACAAGGCTGACGCGACGCGATCGGACTTGAGCCAAGCGACTGTGGTCTACGCTTACCTTCCTCAGGACGTGATGGTGCGATGTGCTGCGAAGTTCAGCAGATACAACAGGCTTCGCCTGGCGATCTCATATCGCCATGCGTGGAAAGATGGCCGTGCGACGCGATGGGGACAGTTTCACCTATGGCGTCCACGGCCTGCTGTTGTCGCTCCCTCACGATCTCCAGCAGCGCCGGCTAGGGGTTTGTTTTTGTTTCGGAGTCGCTGCGCCGGCGGGACTTGTAGATAGGAAAGGGTCAAGATGCCTTCGCCTCCTTTTGAGTTGAGCTCGATCGACTGGAAGAAGATCCTGCGTGGTCTTTTGATCGCCCTGGCTGGTGCGGTTCTCGCCTGGGTTTCCGAGCAACTGATCCCAGTTCTTCAAGAGTCGAACGAGGCTGTGCTGTTGCTTGTCGCCGCGGTTCTCTCGGCGATTGTGAACGCAGTTCGCAAGTGGATCACGGACACGAGGCCGCTATTGCGAGATCGCGATCGGATTCCCTACAGGTGACCGGGGCCTAGCCATGGTTCTCGTGGATCTGTCCATCGCTCAGCTTCGGATGCTCGTTGCAGCGATGGTGGATCGCTCGACAAGCGGGGTTGTAAGGATCTTGAAAGAAGAGGAGAACCGCTACTTCGAGATCAGTCGGGACCTTGAGATATCCCACGATGATCTTGGCGACACTTGGATTAAGATTCGCCACCACAAAGCAGCTCAGAGCGGGAGCTAGAATTCCGGGGAGTTGCGAATCAAGTTTCCGTGGCAGAGAAGCTGCGGCCCCATTGAAGCGTGCAAGCGTGCATCCCTTTGCAGCGGCGGCCCGAAGCCGCCCCGGGTTTCTCCGCGACCGCCCGGGGCGGCTGGCCGTCTTTTCTATGCGCGGCAACAGGTCAATCCTGAATTTGCCGGATCTCTTCTTCGAGTTCGAGCATGATTTGCCGCAGCCAGTTGCGGCGTCGTTCGAATTGCTCTTCTGCTTTTTCAAGGTATTCTGGACCAGCGGGGTAGTGGTCTCTTCCGTTCGGCGCTGTTTTTGCTAAGGCGTCTCCTGCGGCAACGATAGCGTCTATTGCGTCGAATCTCTGGTCTAGTAACTCCTGTTTGCTTGTTCCGTTTATGTGAACAAGCGGCGGAATAACTTTCATGATGCAGTGTTCCTTTCTATGCGCAGTGGTAGCAGCGGTGCTTTTCTGATCTGTCTATCTTCGGTTTCACTTCGTGGGCGTAGTCGGACTTGTCGTAGGTCCCGTCGATCGCCTCCTCGATGAAGTTGAGCGCCTCGTGGTAGGTGCACCATCCCATGGTGATACTCTCGACCTGCAAGGCCGGACGGTCGTCTGATGGTTTTCTGACGATTGCGTATTCCTGGGCTCCGTTCTCGCTCGTTGAGTCGTTCAGGAACCAGTAACCGTCAAGCTCGAAGCCGTTGCAGAGGCATCCAATGTATTCTGTCAGTTCTTCGGCAAGTTCACCGGCCGAGTCGATTTTCGTGATTCTCCAAGTTCGATCTTTGTGCATCATGTCCTGAGTCTCCTATTGAGTTTGCCACCACAAACCAGCTCGTCGCTACGCAGCGATTTTCAGGGAGTTGCGGGCCTGTGGTGTGGGGGGGGATGATCGCCGGCCGTGCGCCGGCGCAGCGCGAGCGCTGCGCCGGCGTGGCGCGGATGAATTACAGGGCGCGCGTCGTGTCTTGGGCCCAGAGACGGTACTTCTGGGCGCGATCACAGGCGCGTCGATACTCGCTCCACTCTTGTTCGGCGAGTCGCGTGAATTGCACCGATTGTCCGTCACAAGTCATGATCGGTTTGGTGGCCGCGTGAAATTCCTCGTCGGCTGCCCGCCCCGCCCGAAGCAAGTTAATCGCGTCCTGATCTCCGATGATGCGCTGCGGCGGCAGGTCCGCGTGGAGTTCCACTGCGGCGGCCAGGATCTCCAGCACGCCGGAGAGCGGGTGGTCGGGCCCGATCAGCCCGCGGATACCCGCGCGTGTGGCGCGGAGCGCCTCGGCTCGTGCGGCTGCTGCGGCGGCGTCCAGTTCCTCCTGGCGCCGTTGGGCAAGGTCTCGGATTGCAGTGGTCATCTGGCTGTAGAGCGTCATTGCATTTGCTCCTCGCGCCGGCGGTGGGGGGGAAGCGCCGCCGCGCCGCGCCGGCTTCGACGCGGCGGCGACTAGTGTTCATATGCTCAGTATCTCGCTGATCGCGGCATCCTCGACGCGCAAGCGTGGCAGGGTCCAGGTTTGATCCGCGACCCGGGCAAGCTCGCCGGGCTCCGTGTTGCCGATCAGGAGCACGAGATATCGCGCCTGGACTCTCGCCTTCCAGGCGTTGAATCGTTGCATCATCTTGTCGCTGACGCAGCAATAGGCGTCCGTCACTTGGATTATGTCGGTCTTGCCGGTCGGGCAACCGAAGCTGTCCCAAGCCTCGGGTAGCTCGACAAGCGGCACGTCTCGGTCCGACCCGCCGCCCCAAAAGTGGCCTAGCCAGTCCATCAGTCGCGCCTGGTCCCATTTGCCGGGCGGCTGGATCAGCGTATTCATGGGGCACAAGCCCGAAAAGCCGATGAGACAAAGCCAACGGCGTTGGTGGCGGGCAATCCAACCCATTGCCAACGCGAGCGCCTTCGCGGCCGCTATCGGCTCGCCGCCCATACTCCCGCTCTCGTCCACGATGACGACGATGGGCCCGCGGCCGACCGTCTCGACCCCTCGGTAGTCTCGCTGCATCAGGCCGCGCTCCAGATATCGACGGAGCGCGTCGAGCTCCAAGTCGTCGTCGCAGAGCGCCGCAAGCTCCGACGGGCAAAGCCGCGACAGGTCTGCGCCGAGCGTGACGCCGACCATATCGTCCTGCCCGTGTCGTGTCTTGTGGCGCTGTCGCGCCTGGGCCAAGCGGCGATACTTGCCGGCGAGCTCCATGATGCGGCGGAGCGTCCGGTCGTCTCGGACGCGGGCGAAGTAGTCGCGCATCGCGCTGGGCGTCACTGAGCCCGGGTTGGCGCCGTCACCGCCAAGCCCCAGCGCCCGGCGGGTGTCGTCCAGGTCATCGACGTCTGCTTTCGCCTTCTCCATCGCTTCGGCCGCGGCTCCGAGCGCGGCCATGTCGGCCTTGAAGTCGTCGGCGCCGCTGTCTCCCTCGCCTGGCGACCGGTCGCCCGGCGGGGGCGTCTCGCGGTTCTGGAGCGCCAGCAGTCCCTGGGCAAAGTGTCCCGCGGCAAGCTCCGACGCCAGCGGGTCAAGCTGCGTTGTCTGGTGAAGCTGCGAGAATTGCTCCGTTTGGAGAAGCTCGCGAAAATAGCGACCGGCTGTGGGGTCGGCGGGGTGCTCGGCGAGCCTCGGCGCCGGCTCGAACGCTGCGGCGAGACAATCCGCGGCGACAAGCTCGCCTCGGTCGGCGTCCGAGAGGATGGGCCCCAGCACGTCCCCAGCGAGCGCGTCGCGTCCGCGGCGCAAGCTCCACTGGTCGAGATCGAGCGCCGTGGCGCTGGGCGTGGGTGCCGCCTGGCGGTCTTCTGGGGTCGCGCCGATGGGCAGGTCGATCTCCTCCGGCGGCGCGTCCAGACCAAGATCCTTGAGTAGGTCGTCGGGTGTCATCAGAGCGCCTCCACAGTCGCGAGCCTGATTCTCTTGATCTCGCCGGCAACGTGCTCGGCGCCTACCTCGGCTCGGTGTCCGCTCGCTTTCTTCAGCTGGTCGTGGATCTCGCTGAGTTTCTTGCTCGCGCTGGCGGTCGCGGCAAGGTCTCGGACGTCTAGTTTGGCGATAATCTGCTCTGCTTCGAGGAGCAAGCTGTTAATTTTCATTCCCTCGGGATTGGCGATTCGGCCGACGATTTCGGCGGCCTTTTGGGGTTGCTCCGATGGGTCGTCCCAAAGCGTGTGGGCGAGGATTTCTAGGTCTTCTTTCTCCACCTGGGCGTGTCCTTCCAACACGGCGTACGCTTGGGCGATCCGGACGGATTTGCGCAGCCGGCGATCTCCGGGGCTGATTCCCTCGGCGCGAACGGCGTGGATAATCTCGGGCAAAGCCGCTTTAGCGGCGTCGGACCAGCCCAGCAGCGCGGCGTCGTGCTGGAGGAAGGAAACCTCGGCGGCGTTGATTTTGGTGTGAAAAGCCGGCTCAAGCTCTGCTGTCCAGAGCAACCGATCAAGGCCGCGCTCAGTGGTGATAGGGCGGACGGATTTGCGCAAGACGAAGCGGTCAAACAGGGCGCCCAGTTCTTTTCCGTCTCCGTTTGATCCGGGCCATTCGTTCGATGCTGCAATTGCGAGCTGCAGGGGGCAGCTGAGTCTCTCGCCGTCGTTGTCATATCGACGTTCATTTAGCACGGTCAACATGGTGTTGAGGATTGCCGATGAGGCCTTGAAGATCTCGTCAACGAAAGCGATCTCGCAATCGGGCAATTTGCCGGCGGTGATTCTGCGATATCGGTCGGATTTCAGGCCGGACAGGCTGATCGGCCCGAAAACCTCCTCGGGTGTGCTGAATTTGGTCAAGAGGATCTCGAACTTTCTGCCGTCCAGCCAGCGGACGATTGCGCTGGCGAGCATGCTCTTCGCCGTGCCAGGCGGTCCCACAAGCAACACGTGCTCGCGTGCGACCAGCGCCGTAAGGCACAGGTCAATTTCTACGTCGCGCTCGATCAGCGTAGAGCGTAGGGTCGCGCGGCAGGCCTGGAGTTTTTCCTGGGGGGTGGGGGTTGTCATCGATCAGTTCTCCTCTTCCTTTGGAGTGTAGGTGGAATAGGTTCTGTCGTCCCACGATAGTATTGACCCGTCTTCAAACGTCCAGGTTTCAAGTTGAGCCCTGCGGTCGTCTGAGTAGTAGATTGCAGCGCCGCGCATTTCCTGCTCGATCTTGTCAAGCGACTCTGTGTGTTTGGCGCGGTGGAGTCGCCACAAAAACTGTCTGGCAAGTGTGATTTTTCCCATCGTGTTGCTCCTTCTGGGCTGGGGGCCAGCGCGGGGTACGCTCCCGCGGCGTGATTACGCTGGGCGCCGGAGCGCCCAGCGCCCTCTCACTGGGAGCAAGCAGCGAGCAAGGGTTTGCCTGACGTGTCTTTGCGCATGATCTTCTTGACCAGCGCGGCCTTCGCCTTTGCAAGCTCCTCGATAAGCCGCGATTGGCGATCTCCAAGATACTCTGCGTAAGCCTCGGTCTTGTGGGACAAGATTTTCCAGCGCTCCGCGGCGCGCTCCATGGTGTCGCGCCGGGTGGAGTCGTCCCACCCGTCGATCGCCTCGCGCAGCTCGCGCGTGAGCGTGTCGAGGCGTGTCTCGATGCTCTCTTTCACCGCGCGGTCGCCTTCGGGGGTTCCTTTCGGAACGGGCATTCGATGCATGTTGCCGCCTATCGAATGCAGGAACGTGTCCATCTGGCTGCAGAAGTCGGCGTGTTCGACGGGGACGAAGTAGGCGACGCCTTTCGACGGGACAATCGGACATAGATCAGCGTTGCACGCGAACATCCTCTGGACCAGCCGCGTGATATCGCTGGTGTTGCGGTGGTCCTTGGCGTGGGCAAACATCGCGCAGACGTGTTCGCGAATAGCTGTGTCCTCGCAGCTGATACTCCCGGTGTTGAGGTCCATCTTTACTATGTCCTCCTCGCCATAGTCAATGCGGGAGTCCTGGAGCGTTTTGCGCGTGAGTTGAAACGTGACGTAGGTCTCGTCCCGCGACACCTTGTCGATCGCGCGCTCCTTTCTGTAATCCGCGAGAGCTCGGCGGAGCGCGGTAGTGGGTCTGAGGTCCACCGCGGCGGCGTCTGAGAGCCCTGCATCGCGCAAGGCGCTCTTGAGTGTGTCGATCGGGATTTCCCTCGCGCTGATCTCCCAGGCCACGACGTGGCCCCATAAAGATTCCTCGGGTAGATGGGTGTGAAGTGGATTCATGTGTTTTGCTCCTCAATTCTGCTCGCCGCGGCGGAGGGGCCGCGGGTCGAACAGCTGGCTGGCTGCAAGGGCAGCCTGCTGGTGCAGGCGGGCGTGGACCATGACGAGGGTCTGCAGCACGTTTCCCTCGGGGTCGTCCTCCGGGTGGTGGAAGATGTGACGCGCCCAGGCTTCCATGGTCACTTGCGCCGCGCCGGCGGCTCTGGCGGCGTCTGCGGCGAGCTGGTGGGGGTCTTTCATCGCGTTTTGCTCCTGGAAAGGGAAAGGATCAGCCAGCGCAGCGTGCGTCTGGCTGCGCGACGGCGAGCACGCCGCCGCAAGAGAGTATTGAGGCGCTCCGCCTCGGCGTGGGCCAGTAAGGCCCGTGAAACTGCTGGGGGGGGCATGGGGGGCTCTTTGTGAGTTGGGGGGAAGTTGTCTCCTCGCTGCCCAATGGGCAGCTTAATAAGTGAGTGCTAGTTTGTCAATCAGAGTGACGTGTATTTTGGTGCGAATTGTGGGGAATAAGTGAGTTATTATTTTCGGGGTGTTTTTTGGGTGTTTTTTGGGGGGGGCGGGCGATAGTGTCCGCATGTTCATCACCCTGCAGGGGGGGTGATACCCCCTCTACAGGGGGGGGTGAACGGGGCGCTCGAATCTGCAAGGCGCTGGTCCAACAGTTGGATCTGCGGGAATGCTCGGGGCGCGGCGATTTTTTCTCGATTTTTACGCGAAGCGCTCAAAAAGCAGCGCGGCTTTTTTTGGGCCACTCGATCATCCTCGCGTAAGGGGGAGGCTCCGAAATATCCAAGCACACCATGCGGACGTGGCTACAGCACGTGGTTTCGGCCCGCGCGCACGGGCATGTTTCACCCTTCTATGGCCTATCGGTTACGTGGTTTCGGCCCGCGCGCACGGGGCAGGCTGCGGGCCCGCGCGCACGGCCTGTGCAGGCCCAGCGCCCAGCACGCCGCCGCCCGCGCGCACGGCCCAGCGCTCAGGCTTCAGCACGCCGCCGCCGCCCGCGCGCACGGCGCCGGCCCGCCGCCCGCCGCCGCGGGGATCTGACCCGCACCCCCCCGCCTACGAAACCCCGGGACTCCGGAGTAACCCTCCCCGACATGCCTACGAATCTGGTATGTTAAGCTAGGCAACTTCAAGTCGTGGAGGGTTGGTGAGATGGCGATCAAGAGCGAGACGATGGCAGCGGTGGAGCGGGCGGGGGTATTTACGGCGGAGGAGTTGGCGGAGGCGGCGCGGTTGGAGGGGGACGGTGCGACGGTGGAGGCGGTTGAGGAGCGGAAGCGGGAGCGGGTTGCGAAGCGGGAGCGGTTATCGGCTGCTGCGAAGCGGAGGGCGGAAGCGGAGAGGGTGCGGAAGGCGGCGGCGAGGCAGTTGTTGGATGGGATGAGTGCGGAGGAGCGGAAGGAGCTTTTGCGTGAGGCGTTGGTATCGAGTGCTGTTGAGGACGGATTGGCGGGTGAGTTGGCTGGCGAGCGGCCGCGTGGGGAGTTTGACTTTCGAAACGACGTGATTTGGGTTTACCGTCATTTGAGCGGCGGGGTGACGGAGCTTGAGGCGTGCAAGCATCCGGATGCTTTGGCGTTATTGAAGTGGGTGAAGGAGAACGCGAGGAATCGGACGTCATTTTTTCAGACGTTGTTGCCGAAGGTGTTGAATGACGGGAAGGGCGGTGAGAGCGAGAGCGACTGGCGAGCGGAGAAGTGTTTGTTGAAGGCGGACGAGGTTCACGAGATTTTGGAGCGGTATCGGGAGATACCGGACGAGAGCGAGCGGACGGTAGAGGAGGTAGCGGAGGCTGCTATTGCGGAGAGCGAGCGTCTTCGGTCGGAGCATACGGGCGAGGTGGACAGGTCGAAGGCTGGCGAGTTAGGGAAGGAGGCTGGCGAGAGAGTTGAGGTTTTGATACCGGAGCAATTGGAGAGTGTGCGGGATCAGATTATTCGGAACGAGGAGAAGTTACGGGCGCTTTCGAGGAAGGTGGAAACTCGGTACAGGGTGAAGTGAGCCATGGGTGTAAGCGGCTACGGCGGTTTGGGTGGTAGCGGTGTTGGCGGGGACTTTTTGAAGCATGTTCCTCAGCGGATCGCGGCCAACCTGGAGTGGCGGGAGAAGTTATGGCGTGCTGCTTGCGACAGTCGTGGTGTTCGGGACGCTATTCGGTACGCGATGTTTCACGACGTGTTGTTCTGGTTCGACGCTGTTAGTTGGTGTTTTGAACCGCGTAGCATTCACAAGGTTCGGCCGTTTGTGACGTGGGTTCATCAGAAGCCTGTGATAGAGGCGATGGATCGGGCGATCAGCAAGAGCGAGCGAAGCGAGACGCCGATCGACTTGGTTGTTGACAAGAGTCGGGGGCAGGGCGCGACGTGGATGTACTTGTTGGTTTGTTTGCGTCGTTGGCTTCGCGATCCGTTGTTTTCAGTTGGTTTGGTAACGAGGAACGAGGACCTGGTTGATTCGAAGACGGACCCGGACACGTTGCTTTGGAAGTTGGACTGGGAGCTTCATCATTTGCCGGAGTGGATGTTGCCAGTTGGTTTTGATTTCAGCAGGCATCGGAGCATCACGAGCCATTCGATCAGCAACCCGGAGAACGGGAGTACGATCGTTGGATATTCGGCGACTGGCGACGTCGGCCGCGGCGGGCGGAAGACGGTGTTCTGTATCGACGAGATCGGGAGCGAGGAGTTCATTCGCGGCGGGAAGGATTATGCGGTTCTGGGGAACACGCAGCACATCACGAACTGTCGGTTCTTGGTGAGCACGTATGGGAGCGACGTAGGGGCGTTTTACGATGCGGCTCAGAGTGATTCGTCGGCGACGAAGTTGATTCTGGATTGGAAGGACAACCCGACCCAGAATCGGCTGATGTACATTTTGGAGGGCGGTCGGTCGCGCGCGGTGAAGCCGGCGGAGGACGGTTTGGTTCTGAAGTACGTTCGGAACAACCGGGAGACGTTGGATCGGTTGGAGCGGCGCGGCCACGCGATCCAGAACAAGGTTCGGTCGCCGTGGTACGACCAGCAGTGTCTTCGGCCCGGGGCGACGCCTCGGAGCATCGCGAAGGAGCTGGACCGGAACCCTTCTGGCGTGATCGGGAAAGTATTCGACCAGGGCGTCTTGGACCGGATGAAGTTCGAGTGCACGCGGAAGCCGATCTGGCGGGGGCGTGTGATCTACGACAACGAGAGTCTGGAGGTGAAGGGTTTTGTGGTCCAGGACCGCGGGCCGCTGAAGCTCTGGTTCATGCCCGGGCTGGACCTGAACGCGCCGCGCGGCCGCTACGCTGTCGGGTGCGACCTGAGCGCCGGGGTTGCGGGCCCTTCGAGCAGCAATTCCGTGGCCTGCGGGATCGACCGGGACACCGGCGAGCAGATCATGGAGTACGCCACTCCCGCGATGATCCCGACCCTATTTGCCCGGCTGGTCGTGTCGCTGTGCATCTGGCTCAAACGGGCCTACCTAGCCTGGGAGGCAACTGGCCCCTGCGGAACCGGCTTCGGTCGAGAAATCGTGGACGTGATCGGCTACGGCAATTACTACGAGCGGAGCACCTACCAGCGCTACGGCGGGACCAAAAAAATGCCCGGCTGGTGGAACACGTCGGACGACGTCAAAGCCGCCCTCTTCGACGAGCTCAATATCGCCATGGACGCCGACGAGTTTACACCCCGAAGTGCTGATCTCATAAGGGAATGCGGCGAGTATGAATGGGACAAAGGAAAGATCGTCCACAGGCCCACAAAAGGCATGAAAACCGACATGAAAGCCCACGGCGACCGGTGCGTCGCCGCCGGCGTCGCTTGGTTGGCGGTGAGCGACCGTCGGTCGAAGTATGTTGACAAAAACAAGCAAGATAGTCAAGATGCTCCGTATGGGAGCTGGGGCTGGCGGGAACAGCAGGAACTTCGGGAGCAGCGTAAATGGACGGATGATGAGCCTCAGTTCAGCCTGAAAGACCTCCTGAATACGAGCTGAAACATGGATCATGGGGACGGAAGGACAGGTTCAGCGCCAGGCGGGGTATCCGACCTGAAAATCAGCGTCCCGGGAGTGCAAAGGGCTTACGTCTTCGTCCCGCGGCCGGATATCACGGTCGAAGAGCTCTGCGCGAGCCTTCCCATGCTGTTTTTGGCTCCGGTGGCGCTCGTCATGCAGCGCCGACAGCCGCTCGCCGAGACGATCTACCGCTCGCTGCCGGAGGGGGCCCAGCGCCACTTTGACGAGGTGGAGTATCCTCGGATCATTCAGCCGTCCTCGCCGAACGGGAGGGCTCAAGGATGATCAATCTGAGCAGTCAGCTCGTTCGCGGGCGGCTTTCGAGGGCCCTGAAGAGCTCGAAAGAGGCGATGGAGCCGTTTCGCGTGACTCACAAGGAGCTTGTGAGGGATTACGTCGGCTCCTGGTACGGCGAGGGGAGCGGCGCCCGCTACGACACGCTGGTCAACCTGATCAACCAGACGGCGCGGATCTACACGGTGGCCCTGGCGTCGAACAACCCTCGGGTGAAGGTCTCGACGACGAATCTGGCGAATCTGGATTTCGCCCGGCGGCTTCAGGTCAACATCAACCAGATGATCGCCGACATGAACCTGAACCGTACGCTCCGGGCGATCGTGCTGGATGCGTTCTTCTGCCTTGGGTGCGCCGTCGTGATGATGCGGGACACCGATACGAGGTATCACGGCCTGCTGGAGAGCGAGGAGGACGTGTGGCTGGACCCGGGCGAGCCGTGGATCAACAGGGTGTCGATCCATGACCTTGTGCTGGACATGTCGGCCAAGGAAATCTCGAAGATGCGGTTCTGCGGCCACAGATACCGCGCTGACTACGAGAAGGTGAAGAGCGAGCCTGGTTACGACAAGTCGGTTGTGAAGAACCTGAAGCCCGGGTCGAAGCGGCTGGTTGATGGCGCGGATCACGCAAACGAGATTGGCTCGCCGGACGTTCAGGACGACGAGCTGAAGCCGATGATCTGGCTGATGGATCTCTGGATTCCAGAGAACAACTCGATCGCGACGTTTGCGATCGACACGAATCTGGATCTTCCCTATCCGCCGCTGATCGAGCGAGATTGGGAGGGTTGGCAGGGAGGCCCCTACAAGTTCCTGAACCTCGGGCTGGTTCCAGACAACATCATCCCGGTTTCTCCGGCGATGAATCTGAAGATGCTCCACGATCTTCAGAACCGGTTGCACCGCCGCATGAGGGATGATTCTGACGCTCATCGTCGGATCAACACGTATTCGCCCGGCCACGAGGACGAGGCGAACCTGCTTCGCGAGGCGAAGCGAAACGCTTGGATCAAAATGAAGGCTCCTGACAGCGTGACTCAGGTTGAGCTCGGCGGGATCAGCAGCCAGGACCAGGCTTTCTCGTTGTTCATCCAGGAGGAGTACGACAGGTTCGCCGGCAACCTTCGGGCGATGGGCGGGCTGGGATCTCAGGCTGAGACAGCCAAGCAAGAGGAAATGATCCAGGGCGGCGTGTCTCGGATGGAAGCGGACATGCAGCAAGCGGTTGTCGAGTTCGCCGCGGAATGTTGCACGGACCTGGCTTATCTGATCTGGAACGACAACAACATCGTGATCCACTCGTCGGACGAGATTGGAAATACGGGGTTATACGTGGATTCGTCTTTGGAGCCGGAGCACCGGGCTGGCGACTTTGAGGACTACAAGTTCGTCGTCGAGCCGTATTCGATGGTCCACAAGACTCCTCAGCAGAAGTTGCAGGAGTTGTTTTCGATTCTGGAGCGGATTGCGCCGCTCTGGCCGATGTTCCAGGCTTCTGGAGCTGTCCTTGACGCTCAGGAGCTTTTGAAGATCATCGCCGATTTGCAGGACCGGCCGGAGATTCTGCGGATCATCTCGTTTGTGAATCAGGAGGGGGCTCCACAGGGCGGCGGTTCTCACGGCGCGAGTCAAAGTCCTGTGACAACGCGAAACGTCGTTCGGCGGAATGTGCCGACTGGAGGGACGAGCGAGAACCGGTCGAATATCCTCCAGCAGGTCCTGTCTGGCCAGAGCGCTCCGCAGGTCAACTCGCAGCAAGCGGCTTCGATCGGGAGGTCGCCAGCATGAAAATCGGCTACAAGATCAACGGCAAGAAGGTCACAAGGGAGCAGTTCCTGAAGAAGAAGGTAGGCGGTCGCGGCGTTGCGATGATCAGTCGCACCTATCAGGATCACAAGCCGCTGATTTCCGAGGGACTTGGTTGTTTGCCGAACCAGGTTCCCGAGATGCGGGAGCATATTCGCGCTGCTGGGATTCAAGGTGTTCACGTTCGGGACAACGGATCGCTGGAGATCACGAGCCGCCGCGGGCGTCGTGAGTTGCTGCGATATCGCGGTTTGGTTGACGCCGATGGATGTTACGGAGATTGAAAATGGGAACGACCGTAAGGGACTTGCCGGAAAACGCCACCAAAGAACAGATCGATGAACTTGTTGACAAGTTCATCGTCGATCCTTCGTCTGAAGATTCAGGAAGCGACGATCCCAAAGACACCGACGCCGGCAAGGTGGATGACAGCTCCGACTCCCCCAAGAAGACTGAGACGGATTCTCAGTTGTTGAGCGACGACAAAGTTGAGCGAGTACCCGTTGACGATGAGACTCCCGTCAACGATGACGATGCCGCCGCGGAAAGCGGCGAAGACGGTGACGAGACGGTTGAGGATGAGACCGACTGGATCACCGACGAGGTTCGCAGTTCTGCAAGGATGCTTGGGATTGCGGAAGATGAGCTTGACGTCTTTTCGAGCAAGGAAGAGTTCGACAAGGCCTACAGCTTTCTCTTGAAGAACGTCATGTCGCGAGGGCGCGAGCAGACGGAAAGCGAGGAGAAAGAGGGCGAGGGCGGCAAGGAAACTTCCTCCGACGCGACGTTGGCGAGGGGCCCTGATGGGCGTTTCTTGCCCCGCAATCGAGCGGAGGAGAATGGTTCGAGCAAGGATGCGACAACGACGACCGGTTATCAGCTCAAGCTGGACCCGGAAGAGTTTGAGGACGACGAGATTGCTCGGGAGCTTACCGCTCTGAACGAGCATTACGAGTCCAGGTTGAAGGCGTTCGAGGATCGTTTTGCGGTCCTTGAGCGAGCGGAAGCCGAGCGCGAGCAGGCGGCTCTTGAGGCGCAGTTCGACTCTCTTGTTGATTCTCTCGGTCACGCCGATCTGTTTGGTGAGACCGGGAAAGAGAGCGACGCGCAGCTGGAGAACCGCAAGAAACTCTTCGCGAGTCAGCAGTATCTGATCGCCGGTATGGCGGCTCACGGTTTGGAGCCGAGGTTGGACAGTGTGTTATTGTCTCGCGTTCTTCACATGGAGTTCGCGGAGCAATTGGCGAAGAAGCAACGTAAGCAACACACCCGCAAGATTCAACGGCAGTCGAACATGCGAATGGGCGGCGGTTCCACGAAAGCGACGGAGACGCCTCCATCCATCGAGGAGGAGATGGAGCAGCTCTACAAGCAATTGGAGGAACAAGACAGCTGATTGAGCGCTTGCGGGTTTAAGGGGAGTCTCAACGATGGCGCTAGGCATCGAACAACTTGACGACTTTATCCATGCGTACTTGCAGAAGTACGTCATGGGGAAGTGGCAGGATATTTCCATGCCGCTTCAGGAATACTACTTCGCGTCTCGGCTCTTCGATCGGATGAAGAAGGCCGAGATGTCCACTTCTCAATGCAAGTGGAAGATCGAAGTTCGGTACGCCGACAACTTCCAGGTGGTCGGGTTGTACCACAGGGATTCGTCGAACCGCGTGAACGTCCTCGACGAAGCGTCGATGAAGTGGGCAATGACGACCACGAACTACCATTACGACATCGACGAGGAGGTCTTCGGCCAGGGGGCCCAGCAGATCGTCAACTACATCAAGTTGCGAGAAGACGGGCTCATGAAGTCGTTCTTTGCCGGCATGGAAGATCTCATGTTTGGCGACGGTCCGACCAGCTCATCGCAAAGTCCGTTCCCTCCGACCAGCCTGACCTGGTGGATTCAGGAAAGCGCAACGGAAGGGTTCAACGGTGGAAATCCGTCTGGTTTCACAAGCGGCGCCGGAAACATCGACGTTGCCGACTACCCGCAGTGGAAGAACCGGACGTTTTCTTACACCAACTTCGATCGGGATGATTGCATCGAGAAGGTGATCAACTCGATGGATCTCTGCGAGTTCAAGCCGCCGATCCCTCGGCCGGACATCGCGGAGCAGCAGCGGCCCAACTGGGAGTTGCTGACCACGCACAGCCGCGTCGCCGTGGCTCGGAGGTTGTTGCAGTTGGGCAACGACAACATCAAGAACGACCTGGCGGCGCACTCGGGCAACGTCTACATCCGCGGCGTACCGATGGTGTGGGTGCCGGCGTGGACGAACAGCTCCAGCCAGAACGCTCGGACGGATGGGATCATCCTCGGCGTGAACTGGAAGACGTTCAAGTGGTACTACGCCGCCGGCCGCAACATGCGGAAGCGGAAGCCGTTCCAGCATCCCGAGATGAGCAACGTTCGTTTGCGTTGCATGGACGACAGCGGCCAAATCGTGTGCTTCAACCGTCGGGCGAACTTCCGCGGCTACAGCACGGCGACGATCACCGAAACCGCGTAGTCGGCGAGGTGTTTTTGGGTTACGCCCATTTTGAGTTGATCACGTAGAGGAGCAAAGCAATGTCTTTTTTGTCCTGGGACGAACTTGACGGCCACCGAAGTCTTTCGGGCCGTCTCTGGAGGAAGTTCGCTCCGCCTATCGGCGGCGACTTTCACTCAACCGCCTCGGGGAATCCGGCAATTGGTTTCTTCGACGACTTCTTCTCTTTTCAGGCTACGACTCTTGAGGGTCCGTATCGGATCTTGGAGGGTACGGGCTGTTCGATCGAGCAGGTGGCTTGCACCGGCAACACGTCCACGACGGCGCTGGGGCAGGTCAAACTTGCCATTGACGGAAACGCCGCGAACGACGAGGCGGTCCTTCAATGGGGTCGGGGTCTTGCGGCTCCGTTCAAGTTGGCTGACAAGAACCTCGCTTTTGAGGCTCGGCTCACCGTCAGCGCGACGACCGCGGCGAAATGGTCGTGGGCTGTTGGGCTCGGTGAAACGGCCATGGGCGCCACTGACGGCTTGTTCGTGGACACGACGGGAGTTCTTGCGGACAAGAACTTCTGCGGCTTCGTGCATCTGAAGGCTGAGAGCACCGCCATTGACGGAGCTTACAAGGCCGACGGGCAGACGTATCAGGACGGTGCGGTTAACACCGATCTGGATTCTCTGCACACGATGACGGCTTCCACGTTCGTCAAGCTCGGGTTCCGCTACCAGGCGCACCCGAAGAAGCTGGAGTGGTATGTCAACGGCGCGTTGATCAACGAGGGAGTGTCGAGCGAATCTTCGATCGGCAAAACCGCGTTGGATGCGGCGACGTTCCCGGACGATGTTTTCATGACTCCGATCGTCGGAATCAAGGACATCGCCGGAGACACGGCGTTGAACATGTACCTTGACTGGTGGGCCTGTGCGCAGGCTCTCTAAGGGGCGGCGTAGCGCCCCGGGGCAAGCGTGGGAGCCTCGGGGCGCTCTTGCTATTTGTAATGAGAGAGCCAGCAACATGAACGAAACAATCCATGCCGTAGAGAGTCCTTACGTCGTAGTGCCGGTGATCTTGGGGCTTCTTGGCCTTTTTGTGTTTGTCACGAAAGCGTTTGTTCGCGCGATGGACAAGCACAACGATGCGCTGGTTGAGATCACCAGGGCGTCTACTCAGACGCTCGACGATCATTCTGCGGCGATCCGCGAGGGTTTTGGCGAGGTGAAGATGGTTCACCAGGCGCAGCTTGAGACCCTCAGGGAAGTTGGCAAGGAGATTCGTGGGATGCGAGAGGCTTTGATAAAGCGTCCGTGTCTGATCGAAGAAAAGTGATTCGGGGAAACATCCGATGGCGAGCAAGCATTTCTTGATTGTCGCCATGTTGGCGGCGTTGGCGTTTCCTCGTTCTCTTCGAGCTGAAACGCAGATCTTCGGTGCGATTCGATCGAGCAATACGTCGATTGTTTATGACACGGTTGCGGACGACTGGGATTTCTCTGCGCTGAAGGTGGACAGCGACCGGGCGGATGCGCTGGACATCATGACGAGCGCTTCGGCTGTTGTTTTCCGTGTGGACACGAGTACGCCAAAGATCACGGTCGGGGCGGATTTGATTCCGTCGGCTGATTCGACGTATGATCTCGGATCCAACGCTGTTCGATACACGAACGTCTATGCGGACACGGTGACGGCAACGACGTTTACGGGCAGCGTTACGATGGCGATCGGCGGGGCGATTTCCGGCGGAACGGCGACTCGGGTGTTGTACGAGGATGGATCGAACCAGATTGCGCAGGATGCAGGGTTCACGTTCGACGGTACGACGCTCTTTGTGACAGGGCTCAAGATTGCGGATTCGGCGGATTCGAGCAAGACAGCGACATGGGACGTATCGGCGATTTCCGGCTCGACGAACCGGACGATTACGATGCCGGATCAGGATGTCGATTTGACGCCGACGAGCGGGACGTTTCAGGCGTCGGATGCGGGGCTGACGGACATTGCGGCTCTTGCAGTGACGGACGGCAATTTCATTGTGGGGGACGGAGCGAACTGGGTGGCGGAATCGGGGGCGACGGCCCGCGCTTCTCTGGGGCTTGTGATCGGTACGGATGTTCAGGCGTACGATGCGGAGTTGGCGGCTCTGGCTGGATTGACTTCCGCCGCGGACAAATTGCCTTATTTCACGGGTTCAGGCGCGGCCAACGTAACAGCGCTTACTGCTTTTGGACGATCGATTCTTGATGATGCTGATGCTGCAACTGTTCGATCAACGATCGGGCTCGGCAGCATTGCAACGCAGGATGCGAACAGTGTGTCGATTACGGGTGGAACGTTGTCGGGGATTACGAGTTTCACGCTTGAGGGCAAGCAGATCATCGACGACACCGACCCCGAAGCCCTTCTCGTCCGCAAGGACGGCGACGCGGGGGATGTGTTGGCGGTGGATACGACCAATAGCGATATCAAGATCACCGGTACGATCACGGCGAACACGAACGAGTTCATTCTCGACTCCTCCGGCAATGTCGGGATCGGGGTGACGCCGGAAGCATGGAACACTTCTTACAGTACAATCCAGTGGGGTGGGATTGGTTCTTTGACGGCTCCGACGACTCCCGCCGGTGGTGACAGTGTGCTTTTGTCCAGCAACGCTTACTATGACGCCACGCCGGGCTGGAAGTATATTCGTGGATCAGGTGCGGTAGGCGACGAAGCAGCCAACTATAAACAAGCTAACGGCACCCATGTTTTCCGGGTTGCATCTGCTGGTACGGCGGACGGGGCTATTACCTGGACCACCGCCATGACGATCGCCAACGACGGCGACGTTACGGGCGGCACAGCGGGCTCGTGGGCGTTGCAGAACGAAGTGGCGAGCAGGACGAACCCAACGATCTGCCCGGATAATGCGGGTACTGCGACTGGATTGGGTGCAGATGGTAATACAGGGTTGTATATTATTGTGAATGGAAGTTCTATCATTGAAACAACGAGTTCTGCAATTACGCTAAAGAAAAACGTTAGGTGTACTGGTGCAAATGGTTATGCTGCTATCATGAACGAACTAGTCAGTGCTACTAATCCACTATTTGCAATATTTGGTAACACTGGCACCGGCATCGGCGGGGCCTACAACGCCACGGAGGCCAACGCTTACGTCTCGGGGATCGTGGACTCTACCGAAATATGGAGAGCGGCGAAAACGCAGTTTGACATTAAGGTAAACGCAGTAGGCGGCACGGCTGGCTCGTGGGCGCTGCAGAACGAGGCTGCGAGTGCGACGAACCCGACGTTGATTCCTGACAGGGATGCCGTGGGAGCCGGCATTGGATCACAGTACCCTGGTTCTATTGATATTATCGCCGGACCTGGCGAACAGGCGATGCAATTCTACATCAACTATTCTTCGGCTGGCACGCCTCTAACAAAACTTTTCAGTCGAACATTTACGGATGGGTCAACGGCCGCTAGCGGTACACATACTGGTTGGAGTAACTTTTTCATTGGTCAACCAACATTAGCTGCTGCAAACAGTAGTGTCACAACTACGAACGCGGCTACGCTAAAAGTCGGAAGCGCCCCAGCGGCGGGAACCAACATGACTATCACCAATCCGTGGTCGTTATGGGTTGTTGACAACGCTCGTTTCGATGACAACCTTTCTGTAGGCGGATCGCTTGCAAACTGGTCCGCAACGTATGACGTAATCCAACTCGGTGGCGTTTCGGCGTTTCGCGCGGAGCATACGGCGGCCGCCGGAAACTATACGTACGTCACAACGAACGCATACTTCGACGCTACCGATTCCCGTTGGGAATATATGGTTGCCGATGAAGCAACCGCCTACCGGCAACGCAACGGAACGCACGAATTCCTATACGCTGCGGCTGGCTCGGCGGACGGAGCGATTTCGTGGACGAGCGCGTTACTGATTGCGGCCGACGGAGCGCAGACCGTACGCGGCCATATCAAACCGGGTGCGGACGGAACGTATGATTTCGGCGAGCAGACGACCGCCCAATGGGCTAACGTATGGGCTGATCTTGTCAACGGCGCCGAAGTCAGCCTCGAAAACAAGTGGCGTATGATGGAGGCTGATCTGTTCGACGGCTACTCGGAAGGCTTTGCTTTGGGGCACAGCGACCGTTGGGAGACCGGCAAGTCGATCTACCACGCCGCCCCAGCAGACAAGCAACGATACATGGCTGGGCTTCGGCCGGTGTTTGCTGTGACGGATGAGTTCATGGAGTTCCAAGGACGAAGACTGACACCGCGTATGCTTGACGTGTTGGTTCGTCTCGCCCGTGAAAACGACCACATCCTTTCCAATTAGGAGGCATCCGATGCAACGACTCACGCTCATTCTGGCGGCTCTGCTCGTGCTGGCCGCGATCACTCAACCGGTCACTGCTGCTCCGCTCTCGCACGTTGTCCGTGCTCGCATCATCATGGACCTGATCAAGGACGGCAACGTCACGACCCCCGCCAACTACGCGGCCGACAAGGTGGACTACGCAAGCGTACAGGTAGCCGCCAAGTGGGCGGATCTTGTCTGGCAGTACCATCATGGAGATCAGGAGGCTGACAACAAGACGAAGGCCCGCTTCTATCTCAACGAGTTGCGGAAGTGGCATCGCAGCTTTCTCAAGCATGAGAAAGAGAAGACGGCGAACACGACCGTTGAGACCGAGACTGATACCGAGCTGGAAACTGATCTAGGAACCGAAGAAGGAGCGGAGGTGGAGCCGTGAGCAAGCATAAAAGCGACGCGATTCAATTCTGTGCTTATGCCGCCATGATGGCAGTGTTCTTCGTGTGCATGGCCTGCGCAACTAACGGCGAGGACGTTAAGCAGCCGGCTACAGCATCGTTGGTCGCAAAAGCTGATGTGTCTCCTCCTCTTGCGCCTCTCGGTGCGAAGGAACGCGCTGGTTTGATCCTTGGAGTTCTGATCAATGGCAAAGCGGAGCCATTGAGCGATGCGGCTTTGAAGAAGACTCTTGATCGCTTTGGCGTGCTGAGCAAGGGACGAGTGCGCCAAACTGACGACGTTGAAACGAAGGCGGCCTTCTTTTTGGGAGCTTTGGCGGAATGGAAACGGATCAACGAAGAACAGGCGGTTCTCACGCTGGCGAAAGCTCAGTTCCAGCAGGAGTACCTCAAGGAACTCCAGAGCCAGGGGCCGTAAAAACGGCCTCGTTCGAGGATTGCCTGAGGAAGCACTTCAAGTTCCGCGGTAGGGCGCTGGAGAATCTTCCGGTCCTCGCTCGGCCGCTCAGCACTGCGCGCCGGGACCCTGGGCGGGAGTCGCTCGGTTTCTTGCTGCGCGATATGGGCTGTCGTCTTGGAGCGGAGATCGGAGTTGCTCGCGGCAAGTCGGCGCTGATTTGGTGCAAGGCGAATCCTGATCTTCATTTGATCGGCATTGACCCGTGGTGTGGAAGTCAGCGGTTGGCTCGCAATTATCGCCAGGCGGTGGAGAACCTTTCCTCTCTCAACGTTCGCCTCTGGAAGACGACGAGCGCTGAAGCGCTTTCGCGAGTCAAGGACAGAAGCCTCGACTTCGTTCATATTGACGGCAACCACGAGTTCGATTTCTGTTGTCCTGACATCATCTACTGGGCCAGGAAGGTCCGTGCTGGCGGGGTGATCATGGTTCACGACATGGTGTGGCACGACACCGGAGTGATTGAAGCGGTTCGAGCTTACACCTACGCTCATCACATTGATCCCTGGTATGTGACCAAGGACAAGATCGCGACGGCTTTCTGGGAAAACAGATGAAACTTTCGATCGTCATCGCTGTCCTCGACAGTCACGAAGTGGTGCGGAGGCAAATGCTCCACTTCGCGAGGATGCCGTTGCCTGATGGAGTCGAGCTTGTTTTGGTGGACGATGGAAGTGAGCCGCCGTTGTCTGTTGGGATGAGTCGAGTTCAAGACGCTCCGAAGTGCTACCGGATTGTGCGGCACCATCACCCGGCGGCCTGGACGCAGCCGGCAGCTCGGAACTACGGCGTGAACTGCGCAACTGGCGAGTGGGTGCTTTGCACGGATATCGACCACATCATTTCGAAGGAGCTGATTGAGACCGTTCTGAAAGCTGAGTACGACGTGATCAGGTTCAAGCGGGAAGTTGCGATTTTGAGTGTTGATGGAGAAATAGTCCAGACGTGGGAGGACGTGAAGCGATATGGGTTTGCGGGGAAGCCCGGGCGGCGTCGAGGATTTCGCGTGTCGCCTCACACCAACAGCTTTGCGATGAGACGAGAGCTCTACGAGAAGCTCGGAGGCGTGTCGGAGAAGAAAGTTGGGAGCGGAAGGTATCCGAATCGAGAGGAGATGCCACTGAAGCGAGCTTACAAGCAATTGGCCAAGCAGGGCGAGATCACGCTCATTCCGGACGATGAGCGGCCAGTCCTCTATCTGATTCCGAATGGCAGGTTTTGCGGAGATCCTGACTACAATCCGTTCGGATTGTTCCACAACTTGAGCAGGAAAGGCTCCAGGTGAGTTCAACGAGCGTCATTGACGAGCGGCGGTATTGGCAGACGCTGAAGCATTACCGTCGGAAGATCAAGAGGAAGGCGGACGAGTGGAACCGCGAGTTTCACTTGCAGCCCCATCTGGAGAAGTTCGTTCATGGAAAGCCTGAAGTCGCGATTCTGGATGTCGGCAGCGGACCGTTTCCCACCGTTGGAACGCTTCATGACCACATGAAGATTTCATTGCGCGCTTGCGACATTTTGGCGAAGCAGTGGGAGGAGCTGTTCGAGGAAGCTGGGATTTCTCCAGTTCATCCTGTTGAGTATGCGGACATGGAGGAGATGCCCTACGCTTCTGGTACGTTCGATCTTGTTCATTGCAGGAACGCGCTGGATCATACCGAAGACCCGATGAAGGCGATTTCTGAGTTCCTCCGGGTCTGTAAGTCTGGAGGCGTGATTTTTCTTGAGCACTTCGAGAATGAGGGAAGGCAGCAGAGTTATCTCGGGCAGCATTTCTGGAACATCCAGCAGCTTGGCGGCGGGAACCTTTGCAGGATCTGGAACGAGGAGCAGGAATTCTTTTTGACGGATGTGCTGGGGGACATCAGCGTCTGGTCAATGGTTGATTGGGATCGTTGGGTGACAGGCAGAGCGATCGTCTATGCGGTGATCAAGAAGAAATGATGCGTGACTTGTCAGTTATCATTCCGGCTCGAAATGAGGTGTTTCTCAAGAACACGATTGAGAACATCCTCATGAATCTTCGCGCCGATACGGAGATCATCGCGATTCTTGATGGCTACTGGCCAACTCCGGTCATCTACGATCATCCGCGGGTTGTGATCGTTCATCACACGGAGAGTATCGGACAGCGAGCGGCGACGAACGAGGGGGCTCGAATCTCGCAGGCCAAGTACGTAATGAAGATCGACGCTCACTGCGCCGTTGACGAGGGTTTTGACGTCAAGCTGATGGAGGACTGCCAGCCGAACTGGACCATGGTCCCGAGCATGTACAACCTTCATGCGTTCGACTGGATGTGCGACAACTGCGGCGAGGTCGTGTACCAGGGCTCTCAGCCGCAGAAGTGCGAGAAGTGTGGCAAGTCTGAATTCACGATGCAGGTCCTCTGGGGGCCCAGGAAGAACAAGCTGACGATTTCTTGGCGGTTCGACAAGAACCTCCAGTTCAAGTATTGGCGAGCGCATGGAAAACGCCAGGAGTCTCAAGGCGACATTGTTGAGACGATGTGCTGCAACGGGGCCTGCATGTTTCTGGAGCGCGAGCGGTACTGGGAGTTGGGCGGCATGGACGAGGCTCATGGTTCTTGGGGACAGTTCGGCGTCGAGCTTGCGTGCAAGGCATGGCTGTCAGGAGGAAAGCTGGTCACGTCTCGGAAGACGTGGTTTGCTCACATGTTTCGTACCGGCAACTTTTCGCGGAATGGGGAATCCAGTTGGCCTTACCCGATCTCCCAGAAGCAGGTTGAACACGCCAGGGCGTATTCCCGCGATCTCTGGATGAACAACAAGTGGCCTGGAGCCAAGTATCCGCTTCAGTGGTTGATTGATCATTTCGCTCCTGTTCCGGATTGGCACGAGGCGGAAGCAGCATGAGCAGCACGACCGGCGTATTCACGATTACGAACATCACGCTCACCCGGACGATCGACCTGTCTGATTTTTCGTTGGATGAGCTTGCTGATGTTCTCGGGACGATGATCTATGACATGCAGGAGTCAACGTGGGACCCATCTCTTTACACGTTTTCAAATTCCAGTGAGGATCGGACTCTTGACTGCGATGATGCCGGCGGTCGTGATGAAGCGGCCGACGTGTTGGCGACTATCGTTTCGGACAGCGACGCTGGGACGCTGAATCCGGGCGATTACAGCTTCTCGAACGTCACTGATCGGTTCTCGTTAGACTGTGACGATGCTTCCCTGTTTGAGATTTCTGACGTGATTGCAACTCTTCTCATGAGCTACGCGCCTGCAACACTGGTTCACGAGTGGAGTGAGGAGTATGACTACTTCGGTGGCGCGCTCAAGTACGAGAAAGCCGAATTGCGGGTAGGATCTCCAGCGTTTCCGACTTCCAGCGGGAAGGTATCGGCTGAACGAGACAAAAGCAGCGACGAAGCTCAGGATGTTACGTTGAGCGTGTCGCACACGTAGGTGGATCATGAGCACACGGACAATTCAGTTCTCGTTCAAGTACGGCGGATCGCTGACTGATCCTGATTCGGTAGTGTTGTCTGATGAGGACGGCTCTTACGGGATCAAACGCAATGATACTGGTGCTACTGTCGTCTCTGCCGGAACAGCGATGACGAAGACAGCGACCGGCGAGTATGAGTACGAGTTTACTGAGCCGGCGTCTGGGTTGACTTACACGGCGTGGGTGAAGTCGGTTTACCGTGGAGCGACCTACTACACGGAAATCGACGTCGAGCTTGCGATCTCCGATTCGATGGAGGTCAGCTATTCGAGTCTCGTTGAGATTGTGGGTCGTCGGCTTTACGGTATTCGTTCCGGTTTCTCGACCGCTCAGCTTGCTGACATCAACGACTGCATCCGACACGGGCTTCAGGCTGTCTACACGGCTTACCCGTGGAGCTTTCTTCGTCCTCGGCAGGTAATCACGACGAGCGAACCTTACACGACTGGCACGGTTGAGGTGTCCAGCGGCGTGGTGACGCTCACAGGCGGGACATTCCCGTCCTGGGCCGCCAGCGGCGTGCTTGCGGTGGAGAGCGGCAACTATCGGATCAGCTCACGAGATAGCGATACGCAGATCACGCTGGAGGATACGTCTGTTGATGTGGATTCCGGCACTTCTTACACGCTTGGACGTCCCGAGTACGACTTGCCGAGCGGGTTTGACGCGATCATCGGCGAGGAGCTCATGTACGAGCCGGAGGCGTCGAGCTACTATCCTCCCATCCCGATCATTCACGAGCAGAAGCTGCGCCGGTATCGGCAGGATGAGGAGTACACCGATCGACCGCTCATGGCGGCGGTTGTTACGGTGGAATACGATCCGACGGTCGGGTCGCGCCGCCGGCTCCTGCTTTATCCGACGCCCGATGACGTGTACGTGCTGATTGGCCGGATGCGGCTTCGACCGACGATGATCAGCGACTCGAATCCCTACCCCATTGGCGGAGAAATTCTGTCGCAGGTCATCATCGAAGCGTGCCTGGCGGCCGGCGAGCGGCTGCTTGAAGAGAACGAGGGGGTTTACGCGAAACACTTCCAGGAGCTCCTGGCTGCTGCGATTGCTGCGGACCAGGACGCGACGAGTCCTTCGGAGCTTGGGCCAGACAAGGGCGGCGAGGAGCGGCTTGAGTGGCCTCCAACTATCCTGGTTGGAGCTGTTACCATCGATGATGTGGAGATGTGATCATGTTTCAGGTTCAAGAGCTTGAGGTTACGCTTAGCACGGACGCCTCGGGCGACGTGACGGCGTATACGCCGCCCAATATCACGGGTCCCGGGATCATTCGGGCGATCAAGTACGAGTACGGCAACTTAGCCAACACGCTCGATTTGACAATCACCGGAGAAAAGTCGGCGTTGCCGATCTTGTCGTACACGAACGTCCCGGCGGCGGACGCGTGGTTCTACCCAGTAGCTGCGGCGAACAAGGCGGCTGATGGCTCTGCTTCGTCGCTTACCGAGGTTCCCGTGTTCATCCTGAACGAACGAATCAAGATTGTTGGCGCTCAGGGTGGAGCATCGAAAGCCGGAACGATTACCTTTTACATTGAACGCTAGCATTTTGTCGTAGGCCGTTGTGTCTGCGTTGTTGTGTCCCCGCGGCCGTAGCGTCGCGTCCCACTCAATTTGAGGTCCTCACAATGACGACTGCTTTGAGAATCCTGCACGACCTGTTGTTGGCCCCGCACATGATGACCGATCCGGGTGACGCTGGAACGATCACCGTCGATCGCGATTTAGCGATTGTTCCGATCGTGAGCACGGGAGCTGACGAGACCCGCACTTTGGCGCAGCCCACCAAGGCGGGATTGCGCTGTGTGCTTTTGTTTGACACGGACGGAGGCGATGTCACGGTTACCGTTACCGGCGGGTATGACATTCCCGGTCAGACAACCTTCACGCTGAATACGGCTGGGAGTATCGTGGAGCTGATTTCCACGAAGGTCGGAGCGTCTTACTACTGGCGCATGCTTTCTCGCGCCGGCGTTACCAAGGCGTTGCCGTTCGAGGCTCAGACGATCGACATGTCAGACGCCGCTGTCACGTTGACAAAGGTGCCTGGCACGCCTTCCGGAACGTTGCTTTACGGCAATTGGTTGCTGGTTGATCCGAATTCCTCTGGAGCGGCGGAAGTTTTGAAGATGCCGCCTGAAGCTGATTGCGCGAACGAGATCTACGTCATCAAGAACACTGGCGGCGAGCACATTACGCTCCAAAACGACGCGGCTGGCGCGATCGGCACAATTGAGGACGCCGAGGCTGCAATTCTGCATTGCGACGGTACGAGCTGGACGATCATTCAAGTCACCGAAACCACGTAACGGCGTTTTGATGGCGAAAGCGAAGACCATTGAGATTCGGTGGCCGCAGGCCGGCGTGGTGCGTCGCGAGGCGTTTCACACGCTAGCTCAGTCTCGCTCTGTGTACTCATCACCTTGGGCCGTCAATGTCCGGACCGTCGATCCGTACCTCTCAGCTTTGAGAGGCGGATCGCGGCCCGGTTTGACGAAACATTACGCCAGCAAGATGGGAACGACGGTCACCGGGATGATTGCCGTTAAGGCATTTGTCGTTGAGGAACCGTCGTCAACTCCGAGCAGCACCCCTTCGAGCACTCCGAGCAGCACCCCTTCGAGCACTCCGAGCAGCACCCCTTCGAGTACTCCGAGCAGCACCCCTTCGAGTACTCCTACTCCCAGCGATCCTCCTCCGTCAGGGACTTCTTCGAGCACCCCTTCGAGTACTCCGAGCAGCACCCCTTCGAGTACTCCGAGCAGCACCC